>CAYPSO010000054.1:28300-29914 GCA_964413275.1 uncultured bacterium
CGGGGCTACTGACGGAGTTTTAGGTCAAAAAAATCAAGGCAGCATTGATGCTTGGGTTGCTAAATATGATGGTAATGGTAATCCACTTTGGCTCAGACAACTTGGTAGTGAAGGTAGAGAAGAAGCAAAAAGAATTGCTGTTGATAATGACGGAAATGTTTATGTAACTGGATATACTTCAGGTACTTTAGGAGGAAACAGTCTTGGCCAATGGGATGCTTGGCTGGCTAAATTAGATAGTAATGGTAACTTTAATCAAGATAATGTAGCCACAGGTTATATAGTTCAATTTGGTACATCTAGTAATGATGATGCTTTCGATCTAGCTATTGGTAATGAAGGTCAAATAGTAGTTGCAGGTAGAACATTAGGAGATATAGGCACAGAAGATAATGATATTGACCGTAGTTTTGATGATATTTGGTTAGCAGAATTTATTGCCGACAGTGGTGAAAATGTAACTATTAGACAATATGGTAGTAATTCCGTCGATATTGCTCAAGGTATAGCTATTAATGGTGATGATGTTTTTGTTGCTGGTACAACCTATGGAACTTTAACCACAAATCAAGATAATGCTGGTTTAAGTGATGCTTTCTTACTCAAATATACTTTTACCGAGCCTGAAGGTGGCGAATTAGTAGAAGAGCCTGTTGATGTAACTCTTGGAGAACCAGAGGTTTTCTTTCAAAAAAGTCTTTATAAAGGTAGTCCGGGAGAAATAATCAAAATACCCGTTCGTATTGATGATGCCAATGGAGTTCGTTCTGTTGACTTTACCATAGATTTTGATGATGACATACTCGATTTTATTGGGGTAACGCCGGGGCCTATTATTCTTAATTCAACTCTTGGAGGCTCGTCAGAACTTTTATCCACTTGGAAAGTAACTGATAATAGTTTAGGGGAAGGACAATTAACAACCCCCGGATTGCTTCAGATTAATACTTTCAATGATATTGATGATACTCCTCCTGATGTCCCTGATGATGGTGGTGAACCTTTAGTCGAAGGAGAAGAAGATTTAAAGGGAGAATTAGTAACACTGGAATTTCAAATTCTAGAAACTGCCGATCCTAACAAAGATGATAATGAACTAGAATTCACAGAAATTTTAGTTAATGAAAAAAATCTTCCGAAACCAAGAATTGCCGAAATAGATGTAATTCCTGATTATTTGGCAGTAGAAGGTGAGCCAGTTGTTTTTGGGAATGGTTTTGAGATTCAGTTTAGTCGCAGTATCAATACTGATGTTTTAAATCTTTATACTAATCAGTTAGATGATATTCCCGATTTAATTCTCCTCGATCCTAATGGCGAAGAGGTTCAAGGTTCTCTTTTTTGGAATCAAGTTACCAATACATTAACTTTTCTCAAATATAAGGATATTCTTGATAATAGCGATCGCCAAGTTCTTAACCCCGGAACTTATACCCTTACTCTAGATGGAACAAGAACAGAAGGTATTGTTACTCCTTTAGGCACTTTATTAGATGGTAATAGTGAACCTAGTGGAAAATTTGTTACTACCATTGAAGTTCCTAACTATGATAAATTCCTCAGCATACAAGATATAAGTCGTGGGCCTGAACAAGTGCTAGAGTTTCCCTCAGC
>CAYPSO010000055.1:0-29519 GCA_964413275.1 uncultured bacterium
AAAAGCCGAATTAATTACCAAATATAGCTTTTGGGCTGCTCGTCACCCCTTCAGAATAATAACTTAATCCGTGAAGTTTCTACCGAAGAATTTAAGTTTGATGGTTTTGAAGATAAATCTGTATCAACTTATACCTATAAATACGACAATAATAATAATCTAATTAGCACAAACTTTGAAAAAGATTTCGGTGAAGATGGTGTTATTGATACAATTTATAACTGGTACTATGAGTATGACAAAAAAGGTAATCTGATTAGTTATTTGAATGAAGATGATGCCAATGTTAATGGAATTATTGACTATAGAAGATCTTCCACTTATGCTTACGACAAAAAAGGCAACCTAGTTACAGTCGTGAATACAATAGATGATGATGAAGATGGCGTTATTGATGTAAAATCTAACTTCTATTACACATACGATAATAAAGGGAATCTTCTTACTAATTTAAGTATATTTGAAAGTGATACTAATGCAGATGGGATTACTGATTCTAAATCTAGTAGAACTCAGATCTATACTTATGATAATAAAGACAATCTTATCAATTCAGTTTTGGTAGTTGAAAGAGATACCAATGCAGATGGGATAATTGATTTAAAGTCTGTCGAGAAGTATGCCTATCAATATGATAAGAAAAATAATCAAATAAGTTCTATTTTGGAAGAAGATAAAAACGGGGACAACATTATTGACCGATCCTTAACAACTACTACTACTCGAACGCCTCTTACTGCTATCTCTTCATCTAGTTTACAAGACTTTCCTAATCTCGCAGATGTCTTTGAGCAAGGACAAATCAGTCTTGAATCGATTAATTAAAATCCTCTGAATAACAATAACAATGATATGTTGGCTTTTTTAACAGAGGGTTATTCTATCTAAAAATATCTGTCGGTTTTTACCTTCAGCAATCTTCAATCTGTTAGCTCAAGTGACTCATGGCTTGATTTTAATGCCCTCTTTTCTTTCTCTAATCAACCTGCGATTTTAATCGATTCGGAGCGTGTTTTTTCAGTTAAAAATGAAGCAGAAATTCTGGCTATTTTAACCTCGATGAGAGAAGGTTTTAAAAAGGTAGATTTAGATCACCACCTTTAAACAGTCACTAATCCCTCAACGTTCAACCAACAATTCTCAAAATTGTTCCTAAACTGATCTGACTTTTTTCTGACTTTTTACCGACCGACAAAATTAGGCACTTGTATTAATCTATAGTTATTCTTTAACCTAATACTGTTTTTCAAAAATATTATTAGGTATATCAACTAATCTAAACCCATATAACTTTTTTTGGAGTTTTTTATGGTGACGAAGCCAAAGATTTGTTAATTCAAAGCCGACGATACTTTGCTTATAAGGACTTAACTATCAAATATCTACGTAAATAAAGCCTAACTTTTAAAAGGTCTTCAAAATTTAGCGATTACAAATAATAACTACAAAGAGGTAGTAACATGACTACTAAAAACGAAAAATCAATAGAAATTAATTTTAGTAAATACAAATTTGAAATTAGAGAAATAGGGGAAAAATATTTAAGTATTTTTCAGAAACTAATCGTTATCAACACTAGCGTTCTGTTTAGTTTACTAATGTGTAATCAAGCAGGGGCAGTTAATTTTAGTTTTACTAAAATCGTTGACTCTAATACTCCAATTCCTAATGGTAGCGGTAATTTTTCTTTTCCCCCTGGTGGCAATAGATCTTTTAACCCTTTTTCAGCCTCTGTTAATGGCGATAACGTATTCTTTCAGGGTTTTGGCTCTAATTCTCAGTCTGGAATCTATGCCAATATCGGCGGAGTGTTAAGCGTTGTAGCAGATACAAATACTTCTATTCCTAATGGTACTGGCAATTTTGCGTTTGGTTCTTTCGGTCCATCTTTTGGTGGCACTTTCGATCTTGACGGTAATAATATCGCTTTCGTTGGGATTGATTCTAATTCTCAATCAGGGGTTTATACCAATAATATTGGGGGAGTTTTAAGCAAGATAGCAGATACGAATACTCCAATTCCCGATGGTACTGGCAACTTTGGCTCTTTATTTGGGGCTGAAATCGACGGTAATACGGTTGCATTTTCAGGTTCTGATCTAAACTTTGAGCAAGAAGGTATTTATACGAGTGTTGAGGGCGTATTAAATGTTGTAGTAGATAGAAATACTCCAATTCCTGGTGGTACTGGCAACTTTGGTTCTTTTTTTGGATATTCTCTTGACAGCAATAATATTGCTTTTTGGGGTCTTGATTCTAACTTTGAACAATCAGGAATTTATACAAGTATTGATGGTGCTATAAACGTAGTAGCGGATACCAACACTCTTATCCCCGGTAGCAGTAGCAACTTTGGAGCTTTTTCTTTCTCTACTCCTTCTATCGATGGCGATACAGTAGCATTTCGCGGTGGTGGCTACGATCCTGACACCTTTGAGACTCTGGCGAACGGTATCTACATCAGCCAAGGAGGAATGCTGGATATCGTAGCAGATTTAAACACTTTTCTTCCGAACAGCAATGCTAAGTTTTGCCAATTTGACCCGTTTATATCTCTTGATAACAATAATTTAGTTTTTGGTGGTTCTGGATGCGATCCTGTTACTGGATCATATCTCGTGGGAGGGATTTACGCAAAGTTTAATGACAACCTTGTAAAAGTGATTGATTTCGATGATTCTTTGGATGGAAAGGAAGTTAGCGAAGCCCTTTATACAGGAAGTAATGCCTTGAGTGGAGATTCAATTGCTTTTTGGGTTCGTTTTACCGATGGTTCTGATGCTATCTATCTCGCACAAGCTGTACCTGAATCCAGTTCTGTTTTGGGACTATTTGCATTGGGGATTTTCGGTGCAGGAGCAATGCTTAAGCGTATTAAACGAAAGCAGGAAGTTTAGAGATAAATAACTCTATTTGTTTACTTTTAGCCATGAAGAAATACTTAGCAAAAAGACAAATCCTATGACTCTATTAACTTCTGTGAAACCGACTCAAACAGGAACAATTTCTGTTAATGGCATTAATCTCTATTATGAAACTTTCGGTAATCAAGATCATCCACCTGTTCTTTTAATTATGGGATTATCTGCTACTTGTTGGCAATGGTTTCCCTATTTCTTTGAACCCATCGTTAATAAAAATTACTATGTCATTCGTTTTGATAATCGGGACGTGGGACATTCTACTTGGATTGATGACAATGAATGGCAAAAATCCCCTTATACCCTTGAAGATATGGCAGTAGATGCTATAAATTTGCTGAAAGCTCTCAGCATCGAGAAAGCTCACCTAATTGGGGCTTCAATGGGAGGTGCGATCGCTCTCCAAGAAACAGGCTATCTGTGGCGAAATATTTATAAGAGAGAAACGGTAGCTAGAACCCTAGAACTTTGCGTAGGAGATACCTTAAGTGGGTCAGATGGAAGAACAGCTTTTCCTAAAGATAAATCGGCACTTTTAGCCAAGCCTAAAGGAGATGAGATGTTCCACACTGCCCGTGAAGCTCTAGAAGCGATCGCAGAGTATAATAATGATTTCAAGAGAGCTTCTCGAAATCCAGAACGGTTTTGTCATGGGTTTGGTATTTTTCAGTATGATCTCCAATTTTTCCTAGAAAACCCTGACTTTTTTCTTGATAAAAAGTGGTATGATTTCGATGAGTGTTTAGCCTTATGTATTGATGAGTTAAAATCCAAACTGATTAGAACTTATGGCAGAGATAAGACCAGTTTGACTGATAAAGAAATGGTTTATGTTGCCATTGCTTATAACAGAGGTAGTGTTGATTTAAGTCGAGATTTTAAACAAGGCTATTTTGATGGCGTAAAGTATTATGGAGAATATATTTGGGACTATCTCCAACTAGCAAAAAGTCATACTGGCAATCGTGGACAGTATCAAGTCAATGCTCGTTCAGGATTAAGAGTTCGTTCAGGTCCCGGAACAAATTTTGACGTTATTGATCTTCTTCCTTTTGGTCATCGAGTATATGTCGGTAGAAGACAAGGTGACTGGGTTGAAGTGGATTTACAAGGCGATGGTGTCATTGATGGATTTGTATTTGCTAGTTTTTTACAATCGATTTAAGTTTTCAATGAACAAATTCGGTCATTTAATAATTCTCGACTGCCCCCAACGCTTTCAAAGTCGTCTTCTGTGCCTCAGTTAACCCCGTTGTTTCGGTGATGTCCTCCATATCATCATAGAAAGATTAGGGTGGGCAATGCTCACCTTCCGTTTATTGATCACTTCATCTCTTTTGTCTCATTTGTGTAAACCTCAATCTAAATAACTAAAATGGAACTATTACCTCAACTCACTCAACCGTTAATTATTTTGATCGGTATTATTCATATTGGTTTCGCCATTGGAGAAATTTTTTTCACAACCTATTTGGTAAAAAGATTGTTTGGTTTTTGTGATGAATTTGCCGAAAAAACAGCACCAATTGCCCAAAATACAGGAATTTATAATAGTTTTATTGCTGTGGGATTATTATGGTCAGCATTTGCCCTTGCTAATACTGTTCGGTTGCGTCTTTTTTTCCTGATTTGTGTGGCGATCGCAGGTATCTTCGGGGCGATAACTTTACCTAGTAAAGATCAAATGCAAACCAAAAATCTTAATACTTTGTATTTACAAACTATTCCAGCTATTATGGCAATTTTATTGATTTGGAAAGGAGTTTCTTAGCTCAATTTCAAAGTTTAATTATGTGAAGAATCCGAGAGTGTTTGTAAACAAAACTTAACCTTTAGGAGAAAACAAAATGATTGAAAGTTTAATTTTGATCGAAGGAAAAGCGGTGAACCCAGAATCACTAAAAAGCCTTTCTCTGGGGAATGCCAAACAATTAGTTATCGGAAACTCACCAATGGGCATAATTCTCCATATTACGGCGACATCTCCTGCGGATTTAGATAAGGCACTCCTTGAAATAGCCCAAGTCTCAGGAGTAACAAAAGTGGTGACGTTGGTACTTCAGAAGAGCAACTGAACCCCCACATAGGGATAAATGGAGAAAATACGTCAATTAATAATTCTCAACTGCCCCCAATGCTTTCAAAGTAGTTTTCTGTGCCTCAGTTAACCCCGTTACTTCGGTAATGTCCATATCGTCGTAGGGACGGGGAGTTCGCAAGGTTCTGATACATTTTCCTGTCTGACTATCCCAAAACCTCACCGTTTCATCAAAACTGCTACTAACCAACATTTCACCCCAAACCAAAGCAATAACCGACGCACTATGACCATAAAAACTCCTCAGACATTGCCCCGTATTAGGCTCCCAAACCTTTAACAGTTGGTCATAACTCCCTGTAACTATCTGTTCCCCACCAGTGGAAAACGCTAAAGACATCACTGGTGCGCTGTGTCCTTCAAAGGTACGCAAACAAGTCCCCTCCGGGATACTCCAAAGTTTCATGGTACGGTCATAACTCCCACTGGCAAGGGTTTGACCATCGGGACTAAAAGCCACTGTCCAAACACTATTTTCATGGCCCATAATGGTTTTTAAACATTGACCCGTCTGCACATCCCACAGCTTAATAGAATGATCAAGGCTACCACTGGCAACCCATTGCCCATCAGGACTAAAGGTAACACAAATCACCGCAGCCTGATGACCTTCAAAGGTGTGTAAACAGTCACCACTGGCAATATGCCACACTTTGACAGTTTGATCGTAACTCCCACTGGCCAGTAACTCCCCCTCTGGACTGGCCGCAATCGACCAAATCCAACTACGATGACCACTGAGGGTTTTCAGACATTTTCGAGAGTTGATGTCCCATAATTTAATTGTGCGATCGCCGCTCCCACTGGCTAATATATTGCTTTGGGGAACTATAACCACAGATAAAACTAAATTTTTATGACCGTGTAAAACTTGAGTAATTTTTCCTGTTGAGATATCCCAAATTTTGATGGTTTGGTCTTCGTGGCCAGTGGCTAACCATTGTTTTTCTGGATGAACTGCCATCCCTAAAACTCGGTTACTATATCCTTTCCACACCTTTGCACATTGTCCTGTTTGCCAATGCCACAGACAAGTGGCATTGTCGTCGCCTCCACTGGCTAAATAGTCACCGTTGGGACTAAAACTGACTGACCAAACCCGATTACTATGTTGGGTGAAGGTTTTAAAACACTCACCAGAAGCCAAATCCCAGACTTTTACCGTTTGGTCATAACTCGCACTGGCCAGGTAACGATCATCGGGACTGAAAACAACGCTTGTTACTGTCATTAGATGGCCTTGCCAAGTTTTTAGACATTCTCCTGTTGTGGCAGACCAAATTTTAATCATGCCGTCAAAACTAGCACTGGCCAGCCTTTGTCCATCGGAACTGAAGGCAACGGATTTGACCCAGTGTGTATGTTCCCTTAAGGTTTGACGACAGCTAAGACTGTTGAGATCCCATAATTTTACGGTTTGATCCTCTGACCCACTGATTAAGGTTGAACCATCAGGACTAAAAGCAATTGACCAAACTCTTTCCTGATGTCCTTCGAGTAGGATTGGTCGGGAATTTAATGAATCAGCAAGCATTGGCCACAAGCGAATGGTTCTATCCAAAGAACAACTAGCTAAGAGATTCCCATCGGGATGAAAGGCTAAAGCATTCACCGTATTGGTATGACCGTTTAATAACTTGACACAATCTCCAGTTTTTGTGTTCCAAAGCTTGACAACATAATCATCTCCACCACTGGCTAATAGTTGACCGTCTGGACTAAAGGTAACTCCCCACGTCCACAGTAAATCACTTTTGAAACTGGTTAACTGCTGACTTTTCACCAGATCCCAAATTTGTACTTCCCCACTGGTATCGCTAGTAGCCAATCTTGTTCCGTCTAAACTAAAGCTAACGCAGGAAATTCCCCCAAACGTCTCTGCAAAGATAGAATCCTTGAACTCGCTCAAGGAAAAATTGACGTTTTGTAATTTGACTTCAGCGAGATAAGCTTGCCGAATGGACAACCCGGAGAAATCGAAACCTGTCAAATCAACTTGTAAGAAGTTATACAGATTGAGCAGATTCCCCACCATGTAGCCATAATTCGTTAATTTATCGGCACGAAGTTGTTGTAATCGTTGATGGAGTTTGGCAATTAACTCTTGTTTATTGCCTAAAGCAATGATTCCTCGGTTGATAATAGGTTCAATAATTACTCCTCGTTGACGAAAGCGAATGTAGTCTCTAGCAGTTGCTTTGAGAATGGCATAGAGACTTAAATAATCAGAAGCACAAGGTTGTGCGTTATTCAATTCAGAGGATATCTGAGCGATTAACTGTTCCGTCATGTACTCCATAATGACTGGTTGTTGAGTAAACCCTTCTGCTGTTAGTTCAATCAGCGATCGCCTTTTTAACGATTCTAAAATTTCCAATAATTCTGAAGTCCTGTGGGGCAAAACGAGATCGGTTTGAAGTTCTTCGAGTTTGACTGGTTCACGATTGATTGCCAGCCAGTACATCATCTGTTTTTCTAACTCTGATAACCGCTCAATTTGAGATTGAAGTAGCTGTCGGATACCATTGAAGACAATGACTCCCTGTTTTAGAAAATCGGTGAGGCTTGCTGCAAATAGGCTTTGAATCAATGAAGCAGCAATTTGTAAAGCGAGAGGATTCCCCTGATAGCACCCGACGAGATGCTTAAGCTCTTCTTGAGATCCCTCTAATCCCTTGGCGGCTAAAAGTTGTTGGACGGCACTAATATCTAATCCTTGCAATCGCCATTCTCGAATCGGTAAATTTTCTCCTTGGAGTCTGATAATTTCTATGGGAATTTCACGGCTAGTTATCACAACACAACTTTGATGACTTGACTCACTGACTCGCTGTAGCAATTTTCCATAACCTTCGTAACCTTGTCGATAAACCCCTACACCATCAACGGAGGCTAATAAAGCATCAAAATTATCCAAAACAATGAGACAGTGTGCGGAGCGCAAACAGTCCTGTAATTGAGTAAGCTGACTGCTTATTGTGTCTGCGAGAGGACTATCTTCCCTGAGTAGAAACCGCAGTAACGTTATTAACAGTTCATCAAAGGGAGGCGCATCTCGTAGAGATCGCCAAAATATCAAGTCAAACTCTCCTTGTATTTGTTCTGCCAGTTTAACTGATAACAGGGTTTTGCCAATACCTCCCATACCCACAATAGCAATAAGCCGACATTTTTCTTCGACTATCCATTGACTTAAGACAGCAATTTCATAAGTTCTTCCGTAGAAAATGGAGGTATCAATCGCTTCTCCCCAATCTTGTACTGAATTGACCTTTTGGACTAAAGAGATGAAAGGAGATGTTGCTAAAGCTTCTGGGTGTTGTCTAAAATATTGCTTGATTACCCCTTGAAGGTTTTGTTTCGTCACTTTTGTACCGAAACAATTTGAAAAGGTTTGCCATAGCTTAAAACCAGTATCTTTGATATAGCCAAGATCGTAACCCGTTTCTCTGGCGATTTCCGAATAGGAAAGCCCCTGCCAAACATATTTAAACACAAGCTGTTGAATTTTATTTAACTGTTTTGGTTCTATTGCTTGTTCAACAACTTCTAGTACCTTGTCAATATTTATCTCCATAGGACATTATTTCAAGAACCAAATTGGTATATTTTACAATGTGAAAGCCACAAAATTTAGAGCAAAAAATATTCTTTATATAAACTAAAAGAGTGGACACCACCTAAGCTGCTCTATTATTCAAGTCAAAAGCTTCATTTTCACATTTCTCATGACTCTCCCAGTTGCTGTATAATTCATTCCATAACTCATCAGAAACATGACTAATCATCTTATAATATCGTTGGCGATTATCTCTCGAGCCATAACGTCCGATATAATCAACACCATAACCCATTCTCTCTAAAATCATCCTCAGTAACACAATACCAGAATGTTGTTTATCCAAATCAATCTGTAAAACTTGTTTAAATGTTGGTTTAAGAAAATCAATCTCCTTAAAAGCTAAATAAGGCATAATATCGAATTCTGAAATTAATCCCTCTAATCTCCTTATATTTACGCACTTAAACCACATCGGATTAAACTGCATAGATAACAACAAAGCGATTATTTCATTAATCTGAAAATTACCAATCTCAGTCAAAGACTCCTTAATGCCAATATAATTTAATAAAAAACTTTGAGTCGATTTACTCTGACGATTAAAATCAAGAGCATAACCATTATTATCATTACCTTCAGCATACTTACTTAAAACCCTTTTATCCCGTTTAATCGCCTCATCCTCCCCAAAAATTAACCAAAATCTTAACAACAATTGAGGATAAAAGTTTTCCCTATCTAAAGCAATTAACTCCCTAGTTATATTTCTAGTTTTATATCTTTTCGCTAACTTACCCTTATATTCCTCTAGATTTTCAGATTTAGTTTTAGTCTTACTTTTTTGCAATTCTTCCAATCTTTTATCATCGGGAATTTCTAGATTATCAACTTGAACTTGAAAATTAGTTTCCGACTCATCCCTAATAGCTTGATAAAAATCTTTTAAGGAAAACTTAGTATTCTTATCTATTTTTTGACCTTGAGCAAAATTATAGCCCTTATCTTCCAAATGAGAAATAAAATTATCTTTTAAATGTTGATAGTCATTATTAATTCTTGCTGCAAACTTACAATAAAACTTAACCAAATCCATTGCCAAATCACAATCAAAATCCGATTGAAGTAACTTAGAAATATTATTTGTTTGACCAGTAATATTAGCTAATAAATCACTATACTTATAACTGCCAATATTAATTCGTTCGCTACTAGCATTTTTCATATAGACATGACGAATACAATCACCCCGCCAACGCTCAAGAGTTTGCTCAAAATCAGTTAGAGGATAATTACCATAAAAGATACCAAAAACCTCATCAATAGTTCCAATAATATTCTCCTCAAGACTTACTCCGGTATTAACTGAGCTAGAAGCAATAATTATTTGAGCATTTTTTAAACGTTCTAAATTACATAATATTTGATAGCTTAAATGGTTACTATCTCCTAAAGATTCCTTATCTATGCGATAAATTTTCGATTCTAATTCTGGAAATAATTGTAAAATTTCTTTCTCAATATTAATCGTACCATGAGTGCTATTTTCCTTTTGTCCACAGGTATGAATAATTATCCTTTTACCTGTTGTGATTGATTCGATTATTTGAAATCTTAAGGATTCTATATCTGCATACATCAAACAAGTTCTAATATCCTTAAAAGGTTGATAAGTATTTTCAATAATTAAAGTATCTTCAGGACTTATCCCAAATAAATGCTGATAAAACTCAACCCCAATATCAGATAAATCGGCATCCATAATCGTAATCATGCCGTTGTTATTAATAATTTGTTTACCGTGATATATTATTCGTTCTATTTTGCTGATTCTTTGTTTACGAATATCAGTTAAAGAAGCCAATAAGTGCCATGCTACTTGTTCGCTTTCATCGATTACCATATCGGTAAATTGTTTGTGTTCTGGTATCATTAAACTACTATCAGCACAAACCATAATACCGTTTGAAATTAAGGTAATAATATTAGATAAATAACAGTCAATATTAAATCTGTTGGCTAAATTCCAAGATAAGGATTGTCTATGAGTTAAACCAAATGTTATTAATTTTTCAGGAAGTGCTTTTGGTTTATTTTTAGAAATGATTTGAGTTACATCTCGTTCGATAAATCCGTTATTAAGTTGACATTGATAGGTTTTTGTTTGATGGTTATAACCAAGTATGGTGGAATTAAAAAGTTCTGAGGCTAATTTAATCTTAACTTTTTCTCCGATTTGGTAAGAAATATTTTGTTGATTTTTAATAGTTGAATATTCTTGTAATGATTGGGCGTAGGAAAAAGATTTTCCGGTGTTTTGTGGTGATTTAATACATAAGAGTTTAACCCCATTTAATCGGGCTTGATTGATTAATTGAGAGGAGAAATATCTTTGATTAATTTGAAGATTGGCGGTTATTTTTCTGCCGGAATTAGCTATTTGTTTTTGCCATAATTTTTGGAAGTCAATGGCGTTTTCGATAAGTTTATTTAAGCCTGATTGACCATGTTTAAAAAGAAAATCGTCTATTCCTTTACAAGATTCATCCTGCCAAGTAAGAATTTTTACTGTGCCATATTTTTGGAGTTTTTTACCTAATTTTTTGGTTTCTCTTTGGACTGCTTTACGAGAGCTTTCTTTAATATCAGCAGCATCAAAAACGATGTAAATTAATCTGCCTGAGTTTTTTTCTAGTAGCCATAATAATTCGGGTTTAAGGTTGGTTTGCCATCCCCCCGTGCGGAGCACACCCCCCTTACCAAGGAGGGCAGGGGGGATTTTTTCGGAGTGGGTGGTGATGGAGAAGCTGGCGATGGCGATTTGACCATGAGAGATTAGGGAGGCTGCTTTTTTGATGCCTTCGGTGATGAATAAGGGTATGGTGGGGTTATTTTTAATCCAGCGCCATTTATCTCCTATATCCCAGGTTTGATAATCTTCTGGGAGGGTTAAATTGTATTTCTGGGCTATGTTTTCTAAGATTCTCAGGGGAATGTCGAGGTAAAGGAAGGGTGTGCCATTGCCTGAAGGTGTTTCGTATTTGATGGAGTCGAAGGCAAACAGGTCAAATATACCGTTTTTTAAGCACCATTGGTATTTTTCAAGGGGTGACATGGCGCTGATGGCTGTTAGGTGTAATTGCTCATGTTCATCTAGCGGCAGTTTATGGGCGATATTAAGGCTTTTAGCTAGGGTAATGATGTTTGACCTAGTACCGAGTAAATAACCTCTTTCTCGTGGAAAATGACGCTTATCTGGACGATGTGTGAGGGGGATTGGTTGATTATATTTTTCTGTGCCTTTGGTGGTGACTAGTTGCAAGAGGGGGTAATCGGGTTTAATTTGTTTTAATTCTCTGGTGTTGGTAAGTGGACACCAAGAGTTGGCGTACCAATAGCCTTCGTAGAGATGGTTATAGCGGTTATTGGTTTGACTGTCACAGGTTTGTCGCCCAAGTCTTTGGTCTTTTGGGTGACATTGGTTAACGAATTTGCTAAAGGCTTTGTATCCTTCTGCACTGTGGAAGTTTAGTTCAATTACGTCGTGGGCGATCGCACTTTGTTTTAGTTCTTGATAGTGATGTTGCTTCATTCATTCTCCTTTCCCCCTATCAGATTCGATTTGCGCCGAAGTTGGGGTTGGCTATCGAAGAAGCATAACCATTATTGAAAAACCACTTTTTCCAAAACAGACTAAAGTCTTTATATATATTCTGTTTACAAGTACGGAAAATCAAGGGTTACAGAGCCAGTTTGTCAGGACATTCTAGAGGTTTTGTCAGGACATTCTAGAGGTTTTGTCAGGACATTCTAGAGTTATCTGTTTACAGGGTCTAAGCTATATACAGAAAGGAATAGAGTGCTATTTTTTGAACAAATTTCCTGTAAACAGTTACATAACTTAACACTAAACAGCCAAAAATTTTCTGTAAGTTAGACAGTATATGTATTACAGCTATTTTACAATCCTATTTTAGACTTTTGGTCTGTTTACAATCACTGTTTACAATCACCTTTTTCTTGTAGAAGAGATATAGCCTTTAAAATTTCTTTAGCTTCTGATTGAGTTAAATTTCGTTTGCCAGATTCTTTGTTACTCAACCACATTCTAGATTTTTCAAAATAATTAGCTACAGCACTTAAAGATAAATTTGCTGATTCTCTAGCTTTTTTAATATCAGTACCAGTAATAGTTTTTTTGATTGGTTTAGGATTAGTTTTTTGTTGTTCTAAATAAGCGGGTGTAGGGGGTGAGATACTTACTCGTGCTTGTAAAAGTATTTCAAAGTAGCCTCTTTTATTTTTTTCTTTAGAATTAGGTTGAAGCCATTCAGGATATGTTTCCGAGTCAAATTTAACTGAAAATCCCACATTTGTTAAGGTAATTATGATATTATCCCAATAATTTTTTAAATCATGGGCGTATCGTCTATCATTTTTAGCTTTTTTAATGCGAGTAGCAGCACCAGTTAAATTTTCTTTTAACCATGTTTCTACAGTAATAAAACTATTACGATAGGCAGCGATAGATTGAATCATAGCTATTCTTAAAGCAGCTTCCTCATGGTAAGGATCGATGCTCATAATACATTCAGATAACCATGAGAAATGATATAAAGCCGTTTGAGCCGCCCTCCCACCGTCATTTAAGAAAAAATAAGTCCAAAGTCCTGGTCTGACAGTAATTTCAACTTCAGAGGGATTATCTATTTTTTTTGTGATTAAGTTATTTTGACCGAACTCTTCTATGGCTAAATCCCACATTCTTGATGTGCTTATTTTGACAGGAACTTTGTTATTTTTTGGTTGACCCAAAATCCATTGAGCTTTTACCAATAAACAATTAACAGCCCAGGCTAATTGAGAGATTTTTTTTAGCTTTTCAGATAAAGTTAAATCAGTCCTTTTATGCCAGCCTAAAGCTTGAATTAAATCAGTTCCTTTAAGAGTAAATATCGCTTTCCACGGTTCATCTTGACGGCAAGCATGAACGGCTAAAATCAGATGTAATTTAGCAGTATCAATACCATATTTATCGATAATTTGAATAGCTTCAGTAAAAGGTAATGTAATAATTTCTTTAGTATTAGCTTTATTAATATAATGTTCGATATAATTCTCAGAATTAGATTTACCTTCGTAGCGATAACAAGCTAATTTATTAATAGTTTCTTCTGTCCAAGTATCTTTTTCTAACATAGCTTTATAGCCTGTATAAATAGGCATACCATTAGCCATTTTTTCTTCTGGATAAAGGAAAGTTTTACTAGCATAATTTTGACCGGTTTTAGTTATATCTTGAGGAGATTTTTTGTTGTCAATTAATTGAGATAATTTTTCTGAGTCTAAGCCTTCTTTTTCGAGAAAGTTTTTCAGATTTGTCGGTAAATTATTATCTTCGTAGAGTTTTTTTAAGGTCAATAAAGTTTCTAGAGGTAGAGTTTCTAGGTTATCTATTTCAGTTATTAAAGGAAATTGAGAGTTCTTCATTATTTTATTGATATGAGTTCGACGAAACTCTATTCAGATAACTTATTTTACCACGGGAAAAACGTACTCCTAATATAGCTAACAAATATCCTCATCTTTTAAGCGACTCCATAATTAGTAAAAGGACGTTTAAACGGTGGTTGTAAACCTAAGATAATATCTTCCCGTGTTATTCCCATTTCTATTAAATCTTCTGCTGGATTTAAATCCGTTACATTTTGCTGTAACCAGATTTTGCCCTCTTTAATATCAAAATGAATTACCGAATAGTAAATTCTTTTAGAGCCATGCCAACCAACTTTCATCCAGAGATAATGATCTTGTTTTTCGTCAAAAATCAACTGAGATTCCCAATCTTGCTCGTGGTTTCCCCATGAATCATATAAGATAAGCAAATCTTTAATACATTTGCGATAGTTTGTTAGTTTATCCATTGAATTAAACCTCCTTTCTCAGAATCATAAATAATTAACTTTAATTGATACTCATTAATAGCTAATTTAGCAAAAGTTGATTGGAAAAACTCTTCATAGCTATCTAAAGGAATTGCTAAAAATAAAAGTCTTTCTGGCTCAATAGTTTTCAGCACTAAACGATAGCTTAAAAACTGCCCCAAAGCATTATAAAAATCAGTTACTGCGGAGGGATTAAGAAAACTTTTTATTTCTACTGCAATCTTTTGATGATCCTTCTGGGCAGCAATGATTTTTTCGGCTGCTAAATCTATTTGAAAATTAGTTTGATCAAGCTCAATACGATAAGGATCATTGGTAATAATCCAGCCTTCTTTTTCTAACCCATCCCTTACCAAATCATGAAAAATATCTTTGGCCATAATAATTTTAGTTTAAGACCTGTTTTTCAAGTTCCAAACTACTCTCCTCCATTGCATTGAAAAGACTTTTGATTTGAAAGAGCGTTTACTTGGGCATCGCTATCTTTGCTCTAATCATCATCTCCAAAGACAGAACTAACTTCACTAGCAGAACCAAGTTCAGAAAGCCGACTCTGTACCGCATTAGGTGGACGAGATTCAGATTTAGAAACAGTTTTAATCTCCCGATTAGACTTCACCACAGCCTCAGAGTAATTAGAATCTACAACAACAGGTCTAGTCAAGTAAGCATCAGTAAACTGAGGTTGGGCAACCCGTAAAGCTTGTCTCATCATAAAACCATGACTATTCAACCTATCAGTCGTCTCCCAGCAACAACGCTCAATCTCCTCCCTATCTTCTCCCGCCATTGCACGAGCATAAGGAAGATAAGCCATCAATAAAGCCTCCCCAATCAAACGATTAGCCTCCCCCTTATCCAGAGAATTGAGCCAATCGACTACCTCAGCCAAAAGACTATCAGAATATGGTTGCAAACGCACACTTAAACTAACTCTTTTCTTAGCGCTCAACTTACTGCTCCTTATTATTATTCTGAACTACAACATTTTTGGGTGGAGAGAGGGAGTGGGGAGTCGTGATTCGGGAATCGAGGATTATTGATTCCCTGTCAATGACCGAATGAGGGAACGTAGCATTCTTCCTAAAGATTCACATTCATTTAAAATTGGATTAACGGCTTTATCTGTAGCTATTTGAACTCTGACAGATAAAATAAGATGGGTTTCTAATTCTTTGAGAGAGCCTTGAGCTATTCTCAGAAATTGAACATATTCTGCTCGATATTCTCGTCCGTATCCTTCGGCAATATTAGCAGGAATTGACACAGCCGCTCTTCTAATCTGCGAAATCTGACCATACATTTCCTCCTTTGGAAATTCTCTAGTTATTACATAGCAACTCTCTGCTATTTCCATTCCCTTTTGCCAAACTCGTAAATCTCGATAAGACTGAATTTTACTATTGGTCATGTTCACTTAAAATACACTATTTTTTGATTATCACAAATCGACTCCCCACTCCCTATTCCCTATTCCCCTTCCGCCTTTAGACCAATTAAATAATCAAACAACCCATAGGCATCCATCAACAGAAAACGAAGGAAACTTTCCCTTCCCCTACTTTCATTAAGACTTAACACCTTCTCAAGATGTTGGTGTACCCCAGCACCCCAAACAATTTTCGTAAAATGTTTTTTAGATGAGCGAGCGCGATAACTCTCGTATAACGAATTTAGCTCCTTTTGTGAATAAGAAGGTATTGAACTTAAATTTAAACAGCAATTAAAATATTCCTCTAATATTGGTTCTAAAAATGGCACCGCTCCACCAGAAATAATAACCTCATCTAAATCTTCAGGAAAAGACTTTCCTAACCACCTTTGCAACTTTTCTTCATACTCAACAGTTGCCACCTCGATAGCCGTCGAAATATCCTCAATTTCCGACAAACGAAGCTGAGTATCCTTAGCACTAGCCAAAGATTGAATCTCAGTTACCTCTCTCCAGAGAGGATGAACTCTATAGGCAAAATTTCGATAATAACCATCATCACTCATAAATTGATAAACGCATTTTTCCCTATCCTTAGAGCTTATTTCCGAGTTAATTAATCTTCTCAACCCCCCAAACAAAGCCGAACTCAGAGAATCTCTATCCAATCCCGAAGTCCTTTCGATAACCGAATCGAGAAATTGAGAAAAACCAATTAAAGGACTATCACCAGACTTAAGTTCTCCCGACTCAAAATACAAAGCAGTAGTATTGCGATGTCCCAGCATCAATACACCCAGTCTTTTTGTTCGTAGCCAACCAACCCCATTTTGCAAAATCCGAATAGCCGCCAAACCACCACCTTCAGGACGACAAACAAACTTATCAAGCTTCACCCTCAAATCCGAGTCTTGAAAATCAAAGCTTTTTAGTAATTCTTCAATACGAGCTTGAAACCGTTTACGGTCACTATATTCATTCCAAGGTAAAAGGATAGCTAACTGTAGAGATAGTTTTTTGCGAGTAGATAGCCCTCGGGCCTTAACAAGAACCCCAACCGCAGCCAACACCTTATAGAGTGCATTTTCATACTTTAATTCTCCGAGTCTGTCATCAGGGTCAAACTTAGTCGCGAAAGCACCCACCACAAAAATCTTGTCATTAACCTTCAACCAAGCTTGGTTTTTTAGACTAGGATTACCAATCCAACCAATAGTTGACATATAGTTATTTAACTTAGACTCGGAAATTTCTTCAACTTCAGGAGACATTAAAAAAAAGTTAGGGGACTGCTCGCCCTTTAGTTGATAAATAATTTTAGTTTGGCTGCCCCCTGGATCTAAGCACAGATAAATATCGCTCATCTAAAAAAAGAAATAAAATTCAATTCTACTTAGCATTTAACATAACACAGATTTAAGACGGGACTTTTAAATTGTCTATCCAATCAATATAGTGTCAATTTTGACTCATTTATTCTGAGTTATTATTCAATGAAAATATACTTAGTTTAAGTAGAGTAAATTTAGCACAAAATATACACAAATTTACTCAAAATATTGGCGATATTGTGCTATAGCTCAAAATAATCTCTAACCACGGGGAGTCCAATAGGCGCACAGGGGTAGCTTATACTGTGTATAAAATGTGCTAATAATGTGTCATTGTTGCTCATACTATCCCCAGAACAGTTCGCCAACCCCAAAAGCAAATCCCCGTCCCCGTAGAAAAGAGCTAGCAGGCGCGGTGTAATACATTTACTATATTTGTCCCTGAAATCTCGGTGCCGCTTCTGCTAGGCGGGGGAAACCCCCTGCACCCCCATTATTTGATAACGTAGATTTGAGTAGTTGATTTTTTGAAAATTAGGGTAGAATTTTTGAGAAAATATAAGACTAATTAATAAATAGCTAATGAATTGACAATCTCTAACCAGATCACCAATATGCCATCACCAGAAAACAAAACTAAAATCATTTCTTTAAGATTTAGACCAACAGAACTAGAATATTTAGATACCCAAGCCGCCGCCGTTAATTTATCTCGCAGCGCCTATATTATTCGGAAATTAACGGGACTACCAGTTCTACCCGCTAGAGTACCTCCAGTTAATTGGCAACTGTATCGAGAGTTAGCCCACATCGCCTCAGAACTACCCCCCATTGGCAATAACCTTAATCAAATAGCGAAAGTATTAAATACAAAGTCCCTCTTAGGAGAATCATTGCCTGAAACCTTACCCAATCCTGAAAGTTTAAAAGCCATGGTTCAATTAATTCAACAAACTCAAACCTTGCTCAAACAAGTACGCTTAGAACTCTCAGGAGTGGGACAAGAGAACCAAGACATCTAGATTTTTCAAGAAACTAATTAGACAAAAATACTGACATTTTTATTGACATTTAAGCAGACAATAGTCTAAAATTAATAATATACCAAAGCGAGCTAAGGGTGTTAAATTTCTCATGATGATCTCTTCCCTTAAAAAAAATGAAATAGTTCTGCCTATTTACGACAACAGTAATATTAGCTTGAAAAAAATAGCTGTTCTAATGTCCGTATCCCACTCCGAACTAGCACAAATCGCACAAAGAAACGTGCGTACTATTGAGCGAGATTATCCTTCAGCCAGCGTTCTCAGTCGTCTTCAACCCGTTTTATATGTGCTGAAAATGCTCTGGGAATTGACCGATGGTCATCAACCTGAAATTCAAAGATGGTTGCGTGAACCCCTAATTGAATGGCGTGGTCAATCGCCCCTAAATTGTCTAATGAGTGATCGTATTGAGGCCGTAGTCACCTTAGTTGAGCGTATCTACTATGGCGACTCAGCAGGTTATTAAACATAACGAATAATTCAAGGTATGGAATTATCGAGAATTCAACAGCAGCGAATTGAGGACTTAATTAGTTCTATACGCTGGCAACAGTCTGTGTTTACTAGTCTTGATGGTAATTTTTATCGCACTGTGAGCTATCGTTATTCCCGTCAACCTTTATCTACTAGAGGCGCAGAGTTAACAGGAGGTAGATACAACTTTCGACCGCCTAACGGTACTTCCTTTTCTTGTCTTTACTGTGGCGAACTTGATTTTACCGCCTCTACTGAGAAATTCTACAATCTCAAAACTCAGAACGCACCCTTACCTCCTCATACTGTCGTCTGTCTTATGGTTAAGTTACAACGAGTATTAGATTTAACGTCGCCCGATAAGTGCGAGTCCGCTAATATAGATTGGCATGAATCTCTTCAACCTTGGGAATATTATCAGGATCTTCTCAACATCCCAGCTTATACCCAAAGAATTGGTGCAATTGCTTATGAACAAGGAACAATTGAAGGTATTCTCTTTACCTCCACCAAAGTAGCCAACACCCGATCCGTAGCTATATTTCCTGAAAGGCTGCTACCACAATCATCTTTATCAATTTATGACCCCCGTGGCGAACTTCAGGAATAGTCTAATCAAGGAATTGGAGATAAAATATTAAATCATGATTGGACACATCGAACACGGCAGTGACTTTGGCGGATTATTTCGTTACTTACTAGCCTCCAATAAAGGAGCGAGAATAATCGCTGGCAATGTAGCAGGAGAAACCCCATCACAATTAACCCAAGAATTTAACAATTGTGCCGACCTGAGACGCAGTACCACCAAACCAGTCAAACACCTAATTATTAGTTTTGCCCCCGCAGATGGCTATGTCAACGACACAGTTAAAGCCAGAATTGCCCAAACAGCAGTTATTGAACTAGGCTATAAAGACAATCAATATTTGGTAGTTGACCATAATCGCAATGACCCAGGACACGATTGGAATCACGACCACGACCATATTCATATTGCCATTAATATGATTACCTTGGATGGAGAAAGAGTAGATGATTGGCAAGATAAAAGAAAATTTGAAGCCATCCTCAGACAGCTAGAGCCAGAATTCAATCTCACCCCTGTTGAACCTAGTAAACAACGTAAAAGAAAAGCACTCTCTCATGGACAAACACAACGGTACAAACGAGAACTCAACGATTGGCAAAAGGGTTCGCGAGCTAATCAACCAGATATTCCCCTAACCATTAAACTGCAAGCCGCCATTGATGCCGCCTCTTTTGACTCACCCACTATCACCGAATTCATTGGTAGATTGCAACACTTAGGAATAGATGTACGTGCCACCATCTCAGACAAAGGCAGAAAGCGAATAAGCTATTTAATGCCAGGTTTAGAACCTATCCGTGGTAGTAAGCTACATCAAGCTAGTTTTCCCCAGCTTCTAAGCCATCGAAGTCTAGACTTTGAGTTGAGTCGAGATAGAGCCGCCATGTCCGCTTCATCGAGAAAAGAACAAGTAGTGATTGACCCCAATAGAGTAATCAACTGGTCTGACATTAATTTTAATGTTTATCTACCTGACCAGGTTAATCTCTTGACAAGAGAATCAAAAGAGAGAAAACGAGATAAAAATCGTCGTTCTGAAACTAGCTTGAATGAATCTCAACCCTTAAAGCCACCACCTAAACAAAAGCAGATATCCATGGATTAATATTTGTGTGACTTATCGTTTTCGGAATTTGTTCAAATGGTGGAAACTACTCAATAATCATACGCGCAGCGTTATCGCCTATAGTAAAGATTTTTAGGAGATTCCGTATGTTCAAACGAACCTCAAATATCTCCTTCCACAAGGAGCAACTCGACGACGGCATTGCCTATATCTTCCGTCACACCGAACTCGGTGAATTAGGTCGTCTGTTCCTTCAGGAACGTACCGATGGTCAAACTCAGATTAGATTTGAAGTCGTCGGCGACCCCAACGACCCCATGACGGCGTTTGAGTAGCAACTGCGCAGAAAACCACGATAAGAACTGTACCAATTAAACCCTCTGAGAATCAGACCCCTCAAACCCTTGAATTTTCGTTTAATTTTTCTGTACCAAATAGACTACAGTTAAAATGGTACACTTGAGAAGATACAAAACTTAACAAAAAGTAATATTTAGACCCCTTGCTGTGAATAGGTTTCGGCCTTAGCGTTGTTTTTCGCACACTTGCTACTCAAACCCCATGACCGCCCAACGTGCCGCCATCTTCTCGCCCATTGGCAGAGAGCTTTCTAACCAATTGGAACAAGCCGTGTCCGGGAGTTCACAGCCAGCCAGCAGCACAGATGCTCACACCCCCTCTCCACCCCCATTTTCAATCGAGCAAGTGGCCAGTAAACTTATTCCCTGCCCTCGATGTGGTCGTCCCGCAGCCTTGCTGATTTTTGCAGATCAGGCTCAGGACAAAGGGGGATTGGAAGATTATGCCCGTCTGATGTATCCCAAGGTTGTTGAGCTGAATGTCCATACTTGGGTGATTGCTCCCCCAGATGGTCAAGGTTGGGATGCAGCAGCGCAGGTCTTAAAAATTTGGCCCTGGCGCGAACCCCTGTGCCGATTAACGCCTGATAAATTTAACCAAAGATTAGACCGCATAACCGCAAAGCACTGTTAGGATTTGCTGAAAAACAGTATCCCAGCACAGTCTTAGCAGCTTTAAAACTTAATATTTTGCCATTCTTCGGCTTCACTAAAGCGACTTAGGTGTTTGACATTGTTAGTTGCTATGACAACATATCTACCAGGATAAGATAATGCTAGCAGTTGATATTGAGCGCAGATAATTAGATCCGCATCAAGGCTATTATCGTCGGCGGTGGGCATTCCTTTATTTCTCGCCTCGGCCCATAATTCGGCGGCTAATTCTAGGGTTGGCTCGTCAACAGGGAGAAAATCTATTAGAGCTTTTAGTTGGTTTAAATTATTAATTTCTTGGATTTTATTTCTTCTAATTAATTCTCGTTTTACTTCATAGTTGCAAATAGCTGAAGTAACGACCATAGCACTTCTTGATAGTAAGTAATAAAACCAATCTTGGCAATCAATTACTTCCTTAACTTTACTAGTGCTAACTAAGGTATAAAGAACTCCTGAATCAAGGATAATAATCACGCTTTACTTAATATTTGAGGTATTTTAAAACTAAGATATTCGTTCGAGAGAACGGTTTTTTTGAAGAGATTCTTGGATATCTTGATATTCTTGTATTTCTTCAGAGGTAGGAGGTTGACCGTTTTTTTGTTCTCTCCATTGTTTAATTAATTTCATCAATGGTTGATTTTGACGAAGTTGTGCCTCCTTATCCCATTGTACTTCTGAATGAGCGTTAGGAAGTCCCTCTGATAATTTAAGTTTTTGACTAATAAAATCAGCATCAATTGAGTCTATAATGATGGCTTGATTTAACCCATCTAAATTTAATTGGTATTGGTTTTCTGTTGTTTGCTTGTCAGGTAACAAAGCCACAAAACGAGATAAGTCTATCAGTTTGCCACTGGGTAAAAAAATAGTTGAATTCATATTTATATTCTCCTTACTTTACTATCTTTACTTATTAGTTTAACGAATAGAGGTGGATGCCTCCTCGACGGCTTTGTTGCTAGGAAGCTGCACTTTACACTAGCTTATTAACCTTAAAAGTTAAGGTAATA
The DNA here is from genome assembly GCA_964413275.1 of uncultured bacterium. Taxonomy (GTDB): domain Bacteria; phylum Cyanobacteriota; class Cyanobacteriia; order Cyanobacteriales; family JAABRE01; genus JAABRE01. Next base: position 22,494 of record CAYPSO010000055.1, read on the forward strand.
AAATTCTCCCTAATATTTCTGCTGTTTGAGTCAATTTCTGGTTAGCCAGACTTTGTAGATATTTATCAATGGTTAAAGGTGGATTTTTCAAGGTATTTTTTTGGTTAATAGCGGCTTGAATAACTACACTCTCATTAATCTCAATTAATTCTAAAATGAATTCATCAGGCTCTATAGCTTCTATTTGATAATTTTTGAGGATACATTGAGGAAAATCTTTGAGATTAAAAGTAATAATTAAATCTGCCTTGGAGTGAATTGCTGCTGCTAAAACATGAACATCATCTGGATCTGGAAGTGTTAAAGTGGGTATTAAATATTCATAATCGCTGACCAGTGCATCTAAAACATTTTGATTCATCAAATTTTTAGTACGATTAAGTTGAGCCAAAGTTAAATCAGGACGATTTTTGAGAACATTTCTTATCCATTCGTCATGAATTTTCTCAGTCCATTTAGCCTGAAATAAGTCAGTGAGTGCTAACCACATCAAAAAATCTCGCAGTGGTGCAGGATACAAAACACAAGCATCATAGACGACGGTTAATTTTCCCACCGTGTCTTAATATCCCATGTCTAATTCTTGTGCGCTCGCTGCTAATTCAGCTAAAACTTCTCTTCTTTTTGCATCCATGCGTTGTTTATAAGCCATTAAATCTTGGGATAAAATCCGACGACGTACTCCCACTTTACGAAAAGGAATTTTACCTGATTCTAGTAACTCTACCAGATAGGGGCGAGAAACATTGAGGATGGAGGCAGCTTCGGTGGTGGTTAATTCTTGTTTAATAGGTACTATTTGGAAACTGTTACCTTGGGCTAGATGGCTTAAAATTTCTGTTAAGCTCGGTAGGACACTATTCGGGATAGTAATTGTTTCTGTTTCACTCAGTTTTAACTCACAAGTTTCACTATTAGGATTAGGGGAGTGGTTGGCTAAAAACCGAATTGATACTTGGGCGATTTCTTGTTCTGTTTTAGTTGTCGAGATAGATATCGTCATCTGAGTGTAATTTTTTTTTTAAGTTGGCTAAAGTTGTGTTGGTGGCTGTTTGCCTACCTTGGTTTATTATAAAACCAAATAAACGAAACAGACGAAAGGAACGAAAGAGCAAAATGTTCGCTCTTTGAGTCGTATAATTACCATTATATGACTTATGGGGATAATTGCTCGGACTGCTTATGCTAGCAAGATCACAGACAGTTTCTTTGACTCAAACAGAGCTACTTGATAGCTTTGCCCATTTCCTCAAGGTGGAGGTAGCTCAAGGGGATGCTAGTGACGACACCATGAAAAACTATGCCTGTCAGACTAAAAAATATCTGCAATGGTGTCAGCAGTTTGGCATTATTCCTCTGGAGGCTACTCGTGAAGATATTAAGCAGTATCGCCGTTGGTTAGTGGAGGTAAAAAAATACAAGCCCGCTACCATCGCTTTTAAGTTAATTGTGGTCAGAAGGTTATATGCTGCTGCTGTGGAGCGGGGACTTCTACTTAGTAATCCGGTTATTGGAGTTAAACCTCCCCGTGAATGTCGAGATCCGGCAGAGAGGATTAGTTATTTAGAATCAGAGGAAGTACCCTACCTTTTAAGTGCTATTCCTATGGATATGTCAGTCAAATCCCTGCGGGAGCGCCTGTTGGTAGCTGTGATGGTCATGGAAGGTTGTCGTACCGTTGAGATGCACCGCCTCAGTATCAAAGATATTATCCACCGGGGCAATAATGTTGGTTTGCGAGTAAGAGGGAAACGTTCTCTGCGAATCGTACCCTTAGTTCCCGATTTAGTCAAATTGTTGGAATTATATCTCCAGGCCAGACAGCAAGCAGGAGAAGAATTGAGCCCTGATACCCCTCTGTTTATCTCAGTGGCACGGAATAATCGTGGTAACAGATTGAGTCGTCGCAGTATTCAAAGAATAGTTGATTACTATCTTACTACCACAGATTTAAAGCATACGACTGGTCGAACCTTATCGGCACATAGCTTGCGTCATACGGCGGGGACATTGGCTCTGAGAACTGGTTCGGATTTGCGCCAAGTACAGGATTTACTCGGACACGCTGACCCCAGAACTACGGCTATCTATGCTCATGTGGGGGATAGATGGGAGAATAATCCGGCTTTGAAGTTTGGCGTAACCTTGTTTTAGTCAGTGTCTTATTTATTAACTAATATGATAATAGGTTAAAGGTTTAATACCTTGTTGTAGTGGATAATTATTCGATAATCAAGCCAGAAAAATTTAATTATTTTTGTCGTTAGAAGTTTGAGTTAACGAATCTAAACTACGGGTTTCCTGTTGTACTTCGGCTAGTAAACTTTGCCAATTATCGGGAGGATTACCACGGGCGAGCATTTTTTTAAATACTTCATAAGCATCGGTATTACTGCCATAAGCTCGCTTTGATTTATCGTCATTTACCCACACATAAACAATAATCTTACTCGGTTCGTGAAATCTAAAAAATAAACGGTATTGCTGAAAGAATTTAGCTCGAAACCAGTGTCGATAATCTTGACCTAATGTATTTCCTTGACGATATTCTTGGAGTAATGGATTTTGAGGTATTATTTCAAATACTAATTTATTGATAGCAGCTAACAATTTGGTTGGCTTTTTTTGCTGATAAGATTGGGGATATTTTTGCTTTGAGTTATCGACTTGAGCTATTAGTTTTTCTAGTTGTTCCAGGAATAGGGAATGAGCATAAATCCTCCAGCCGTTAATAATTAATGGTTTAAGGGGTGACAATTTTATTCTTCCTCGTTTTCCAATGGTGTATCTAAATCAACTGATATATCACCGACTAACGATTTTAAATGATTAACTGTTGTCGAAGCGATCTCTTTTATATGTTGAGGATTATCACGTATATCTTGTTCCAGAAAATCAAGAAATTGCTCTAATACAGGATCTGCCAACTTTTGATTATTTTCTTGACGAGATATAATTACACTGCCATCGGCTTGAAGATAATAACTAATTTTACTACCTTTTTGTAAACCCAAAGCCTGACGCACTAGATACGGAATCGTTGTCTGATATTTTTCTGTTAATGTAGATTCTGCTTGTAATAATTTTGACATAGTTGTTTTTTTTTAGACTTCTTTCTCTATGGTAATGCAATCTCATTGTTGTGAGCAAATTAGTCAATATTTTAATAGGTTAAAGGTTTAATACTTTTAACCTATTAAGATTTAATAGAAACATAAGAAGAGATTTTTTGTGTTCCCCAGATTGTGGTGCGAGCGTAAGTGAGGTCGCTCAAACGGAGAATCTGATCTAATCACTTTTTACAAAAATGCTAACTGCTCCGTTTTCCCTAAAATTTACACATATAATAGTTGATATTTATATTTAGGATTATTCACGAGCTTATTCCCAACTATTATATGGCAAATTTTCCTCACTTACTTATGTGTAAATGTCCAAGTCTTCTTCAATTAATAAGTTAATATATTAAAGGGTTAATACCTTTATATGTTTAACTTTTCCCGTAAGTCTTCAATATTTTTGACTCTTACCCAGTCCACATCCTGCGAGTTTAAAAGGTCGATCGCCAATCCGATTAAATGCTGGGGATAAACTCGGTCGGCTGGTGGGACTGGTTCTGTGTTATTATCCCTAACCAAACTTGCAGTTTCAGTTAACCAATCTTTCTGAGTTTTTGTAATCTTGATATTTACGTTCACCAGTTTTTCTTCTTTATTCGGATTGAGTGCCTTTTGTTCAGATTTAACCAACGGTTTAGATTTGGCTTCATCAACTGCTGGTGAGGTATCAGATGATTTAATACCTGAAAACTGACTTAATTTTCCTAGTCCTCCCATTTTCTTCTTAGTCATTTCCAAATCCCCCAACACTCTTTTGCTAAGGCTCTGTAAGCCCTAGCCCCATTTGACCTTGACGAATAAACTGTTACAGGTTCAGCATGGGCGATCGCCTCAGCTACAGCAATATTCTCTGGTATAGTAGTCTTGAGCAATTGATAACCTAACTCAGAGGCAGCTTCTGCTAATAATTCATCTGCTTCTTTGGTGATTACCAATCTGGGACGATACCTTACTCTAACCACATCAATGGGTACGTCAGAGCGTTCTTCTCTGATTAACTGTACCGCTTCAGATAATCCCTTTAGTACCGCAGGTTCGCAGATTACTGGCATGAGAATGCGGTCACTGGTTAACATCGCCTGCACTGAAGCTACTCCCAAACCAGGAGAACAATCCATGAGGCAAACATCAAACTCAGTTAACTGAGCGAGCGCCGGAGTAAATAAGTCAGTATCGGCTTTTAGGTCAAATAAGTCTAAGTCCCCTGGAATTAGCCAGAGATTCTTGATAGCAGTAGTTACAGGTTGAACTTTGCCCTCAAGTAACCAATCATTGGTGGTGGGTAACTCTCCATCCTTACCCAAACCGAAAGATAAAGTCCTTTGTCCATCTAAATCTATTAATAAGACTTTTCGCTTCGAGGTAGCCAAGCAAGCACCCAGATTAAGAGCTGTAGTGCTTTTCCCCGTGCCGCCTTTAAAATTAAAAATAGCAACTTTTAACATATTAACTTTTAAAGGTATTAAACCTTATTATATTAATACTATTATGTCTTAATTTGATTAAAGTTTAATTATCTGACTTTTTCCTGACTTTTTACCGACCGACAAAACTAGGTACTGGTATTAATTTATAGTTATTACTTTGAGAGCATCATGGCTTATTCTACTCCGAAACTATAAATTTCAAGATGGATGAAGTTTCATCTAAACCTATATAACTTTTTTTGGAGTTTCTTATGGTGAAGAAGTTAGAAATTTGTTAACTCAAGGCCGACAATACTCTGCAAAGCAAAAGGAAAACTTGAAACTACTTCGGTTTAGATATAAATCAATCCATTAATTTTGTTATGTAGAACTATCATGGATAATTTAACGCTCATTCCAGAAAATTCTATTCCAGCTAACTTGAATAAAGCAACAAAAGAAACCTTCCGTCTGTTAACTCTGCTTTCTAAAAATGCTGAATTTTTGGATAAAATGGCAAAAACTTACGGCAATGAATTCGATTTAGAACAATTAAACGTTTTATGTCAACAATGGCGCTCTGGCGATTTTAGCAATTTACCTCAAATTAAAATTCTCTCTACTACAGAATTAAATGGAGTCAGAGGAGCTTTTTCTGCCGAGACAAATACTATTTATTTATCGAGGGAATTTATCACCCAAAAACCTAAAGAAATCACTAGGGTTTTATTGCAAGAAATCGGTCATTGGGTAGATACAAAGATAAATAAAATTGATGCAGTGGGAGATGAAGGGGCAATATTTTCTGCTTTAGCCACAGGACATAATCTCAGTAACACACAGCTAGCGCAACTAAAAGCAATAAATGATTTTGATACTATTGTTGTTGATGGAAAGACAATTTCTATTGAAAAGGCTAGTTTTGAAGGTACTAACTTAAGCGATCTCCAAAGTGGACTTGTGAATGTTATCGACACACTCAACACTAGTTTGAAAACAGTTGCCTTTGCTAATAGTCTGCCTCTAGTTGGAGATGCGCTTAAAGATTCCAGCGATTCGGCAGTTAATTTTCTAACTGAGCTTAAGAATACGATTAATAGCCTCAATACTAATTCAGCCGAGCAGGTGCGGCAAGATCTGTTTACAGCACTCAAAGGGTTGGGATGGTTATTGGATAGGAATGGCAATGGAGATGTTGACGATCTGGATATTGAACTAACTGAAAGCGATACTCAAGTCCTCTTTAATTTCTCTCTAGGGCAAACTCCGGTGTCCTTACAAACAGGGATTGGGTTTGATATTGGTTTGCTAGGGTTAGGGCTGACGGTAAATGATGATAGTAAGGTAAAAACAGATATTAGCTTTAGTTTCGATTTGAAGTTTGGCGTTGATAAAAATACAGGATTCTTTTTCGATACGGCTGGCGAAGACGAACTCAAAGTTAATCTAGAGACGACACTACCCAATTTTAATGCCATCGGTGAACTAGGATTTCTCCAAGTAGAGATTACCGATAATACGACTCAACCGACAATGTTTGCAGGGACTTTCGGACTAGATATACAGAGTGGCTTGAATGTTACTCCCACACTAACGGGTCAAGCTGATATTAACCTACACTTGCAAGGTAAAATTCCTACAACAAGCGATACCGATATTCCCTTATTGCCCTCGCTTGGAACGGATTTAAGCTTAAGTTGGGGATTTAACGATACCGATGCTAGTAATCCCTTAAACCCCAGTTTTGGCGATCCTCCTCAGCTTGCCTTTAAGAACGTTAGTTTAAACTTAGGTTCTTTTTTCAGTGAGTTTGTTAATCCTATTTTGGGACCAGTACAGGATGCTTTATCTCCCATTGAACCTATCATTGATTTTCTCACCGATGATTTGCCCCTTGTGGGCTTCAGCTTAATCGATCTCATTGAGCTTCTCAGTAAATTTCAGAGTACGATTCCCCAAGGGCTACCAGGTGGAGGGCAACAGCAAATTACAACGGGAATTAAAGTCATCGATTTTTTAGATACTATTCTAAGTATCCCAACTGATTCGGCAAATACGCCAATTGCTCTGGGTGATTTTAATTTATTAGGAGGAAATGATCTCCGTACCTCGCTCTTAAGCAATTTTACGGTTGATAACTTTAATTCTATTCTCAATGATGTCGAACAAGCACTACGAGATATTGGGGCAGATGATGCTGTCGATTATCTTAACAATACTAAGGGAGGCTTGACGAATAACGGACCAACATTTCCTCTAGTAGAAGATCCCAAGCAAGCTTTTGGCTTACTGTTAGGGAAAGATCCCGATCTCTTTCGTTGGAATCTCTCCGATACCCTGCGAGTTGCCGACAAAGACAGTAAGTTTTTTGGCAAAATTATTGGAGTAAATCTGTCCTATGAGTATTCTGCGGGCTTAAATCTAGTTTTAGGATTTGATACCAACGGCTGAAGGGGTGACGACACCTCTGAAACGATTAAACTGTAAACATTTCAAGAGTT
>CAYPSO010000056.1:0-29468 GCA_964413275.1 uncultured bacterium
CCTTACTATTGAGTAGTATATCAATCTTACATCTCTGAATGCAAATTAGTATTAGGAGTTGTTCTGGGGAACGCACCCTACAACATCTGCGATCGCTATAATCTATTGCTTAATAAAAGTAAAGCCTTATAGACTGTTTAAGAAGCCTAATGGATAAGGTGGGTAAATATTTTTGAATTATTATTATTCGCAATTACGATCAATAATTTACCTACCCTACAATCTTTAGCTTTTTACTCAAGAATGTCCGCCTACTTGGGCATCACAATGCAGAATTAGGCTTGCACTTGCACCCAAACAGAAAATTTAGTAAGCTGGGGATGCCTATTAAGAGTTAAGCCAGATCAAAGCGGTCAGCATTCATCACCTTTGTCCATGCTGCCACGAAGTCCTGCAAGAACTTTTCTTTGTTGTCATCCTGTGCATAGACTTCAGCATAGGCACGAAGGATTGAGTTGGAGCCGAAGACAATATCCACCCGTGTCGCCGTCCACTTGACCTGCTTTGTCTTGCGATCGCAGATTTCATACAGGTTATTACCGGCTGGCTTCCACATATAATTCATATCCGTCAGGTTCACGAAAAAGTCGTTGGTTAATACGCCTTCGCGATCAGTGAACACACCATGCTTAGTACCGCCATAGTTAGTACCCAACACTCGCATACCGCCAACCAGCACCGTCATCTCAGGGGCGGTCAACCCCATCAGTTGGGTGCGATCGAGCATTAGCTCTTCAGGACTAACAGTGTAGTCCTTCTTGAGCCAGTTACGGTAGCCGTCATGGATAGGTTCGAGCACTTCAAATGATTCGGCATCTGTCATCTCGTCCGTTGCGTCGCCACGGCCAGGGGAAAAAGGAACGGTAATCTCAAAGCCAGCAGCCTTGGCAGCCTGCTCGATACCAACGTTACCCGCGAGTACGATGACATCCGCAATACTAACACCAGTATCTACCGCAATACCTTCCAGCACAGTTAGCACCTTGGCCAGACGTTTAGGCTCGTTGCCTTCCCAATCCTTTTGCGGAGTCAGACGGATACGTGAACCGTCAGCCCCCCCACGCTTGTCCGAACCTCGGAAAGTTCTGGCACTATCCCAGGCGGTACAAACCATTTCGCTGATGCTTAGACCACTGGCTGCAATTCTCTCCTTCACGACTTGTACATCGTAGTTGATGTTCCCGGCCGGAATCGGATCTTGCCAGAGCAAGTCTTCTTGTGGGACATCAGGGCCAATGTAACGAGCCTTTGGCCCCATATCACGGTGAGTTAGTTTGAACCACGCCCGCGCAAACACTTCACCGAAGTATTCAGGGTTATTGTAGAATCGCTCGGAAATCTTCCGATATTCAGGATCCATCTTCATGGCCATGTCAGCATCAGTCATGACCAGATTGCGGCGGATCGTGGGGTCTTCAACATCCACTGGTTTGTCTTCTTCCTTGATGTCGATGGGTTCCCATTGCCACGCACCAGCCGGACTTTTCTTCAATTCCCAATCGTAATTGAGCAGCAGGTGAAAATAGCCGTTGTCCCATCGGGTAGGATAGGTCGTCCAAGCCCCTTCAATGCCGCTGGTCACAGTGTCGCGACCAATACCACGATGGGTCTTGTTATGCCAGCCTAAGCCCTGTTCTTCAACATCGGCAGCTTCGGGTTCTGCGCCGAGCAACGCCGCATCGCCGTTACCATGACATTTGCCCACCGTGTGGCCACCAGCAGTAAGAGCGACGGTTTCCTCGTCGTTCATGGCCATACGGGCAAAGGTCACACGCACATCATGGGCGGTTTTGAGGGGGTCGGGATTGCCATCTACGCCTTCGGGATTGACATAGATTAACCCCATCATCACGGCAGCCAGAGGATTTTCGAGATCTCGCTCGCCGGAATAGCGGCTGTGGGGATTATTGCTGGGGGCGAGCCATTCCTTTTCCGAACCCCAGTAAATATCTTTTTCTGGATGCCAGATATCTTCCCGTCCAAAGGCGAAGCCGAAGGTCTTTAGCCCCATAGATTCATAGGCAATAGTGCCTGCGTAGGCAATCAGATCGGCCCAACTGAGCTTGTTACCATATTTCTGCTTGATAGGCCACAGTAAACGGCGCGCCTTGTCAAGGTTTACGTTATCCGGCCAGGAGTTGATTGGTGCAAAACGCTGATTACCGGTACCTGCACCGCCGCGACCATCTGCGATACGGTAAGTACCAGCCGCGTGCCAAGTCAGGCGGATCATCAAACCACCATAGTGACCCCAATCCGCCGGCCACCAATCCTGACTGTCTGTCATCAGCGCGTGCAAGTCTTTGTTGAGCGCGGCCACGTCAAGTTTCTTAACCTCTTCCCGATAGTTGAAGTCGCCGCCCATCGGGTTGGTCTTGCTATCGTGCTGACTCAAAATATCAAGGTTAAGTGCCTTAGGCCACCATTCCATGTTCGACATACTATTTGTCGTAACACCTCCGTGCATCACCGGACATTTGCCACTGGTAGTTGTTATATTGTTATTCATTTTTAGTTTCCTCTGGTGATTTAATATGTATGTATCTTTATGTTGTTATGCATAGCATAATATTTCTAATATAAAAATAATTAACTAGCAAATATATTATTTGAGATAATTTTAAATATATTTAACAATTGGGCAAGATGTCTGTCTAAAACGTGAAGATAGAAAAATGAGAGTTATTTTTTATTATCTTTTTTCTAAGCGCACTACGTACCACTGTAAATATTTACCCGGTGTTAAATCTAATTCAAAATAATTTTCCATGAGATGATATGCTTGTTCTTCCACAGAGTTAAACTTGTTTAATTCTCTGGGTAAATTTTCTGGTTGAGATAGTAAAACTTGTTTTAGTTTCTCTAATAACTCTTCTTTAGTTAAAAATTGTTCTGGTTGATCGGTTTCAAGAACGACAAAAGCATCTTCTTGATACATAATTGAGTCTGGCATATTTATTAGTATATATTCACCTATTATATTTTAAACAAATGGTTGCGATCGAGACAAATCCTTTTCTTAATCTAAATTATGAAAAAGCTTTAGAAAATTTAGGAGATGATTATTATGATGAAGTAGCAGCAGCAGATTTTCCTGAGCTAATACTTCGTTTTCGTAATGATTCTTTATTGCCGATTTTGGGCTTAAATGAAAATAGTGTTACTGACCATCATTTTCTTGAAGCTTTTGGTAAATTTCAAAGCATTACTCGTTTTTTAGCCCTACGTTATCACGGCTATCAATTTGGGCAATATAACCCATTTTTAGGTGATGGTAGAGGTTTTCTTTATGGTCAAGTTAGGGGTGAAGATGAATATTTATATGATTTTGGTACAAAAGGCTCAGGAAGAACACCTTATTCTCGAAGTGCAGACGGAAGATTAACTTTGAAAGGCGGTGTGAGAGAAGTATTAGCAGCAGAAACTTTGCATCAATTAGGAGTTACCACTTCTCGCTGTTTAAGTTTAATTGAAACTGGAGAAAAATTATGGCGTATGGATGAGCCTTCTCCTACTCGCTCATCAGTAATGATCCGTTTTAGTCGTTCTCATATTCGTTTTGGGACTTTTGAAAGATTATATTATTTGAAACGTCCCGATTTAATTAAAAAATTATTAGATCATGTGATTGATTGTTATTATCCAAACCTTAGTAATTCTTCAGAAAAATATTGTTTATTTTATGCAGAATTAGTGGAAAGAGTTGCTAAATTAGTTGCACAATGGATGGCTGCTGGTTTTTGTCATGGGGTTTTAAATACAGATAATATGTCAATTACTGGGGAAAGTTTTGATTATGGCCCTTATGCTTTTATTCCTACTTATAAACCTAATTTTACGGCGGCATATTTTGACTATGGCGAACGTTATAGTTACCAACGTCAGGCTTTTATTTGTAAGGTAAATTTAGAAATGTTACAGTTACCTTTAGCTTTAGTAATTCCTGCTTCTGATTTACAAGTAGGTTTAGCCCAATATGATGATTATTATCAGTTACATTACGATAAATTAATGTTGAAAAAATTGGGTTTTGCTAATTTAACTATAGAAGATAAAGGTAGAGAATTATTAGATATAACTATTGAATTACTAAAAAACAGTCAAGTTGGTTATCATAAATTTTTCTTTGAGTTAGCCGCAGGTTTTAATTATGGTTGGCGTGAAAATAGCACAATTATTTTAGAAAATGCAGATTTACCTGAGTTAAAATCTGTAGCTGAAATTTGGACAAAATGGCGTAATTTATATCAAGAAATTTTAGGAAATTTGCCTTTAGAAAATATGGATAATATTGCTAATTGTCTGTCACAAAGTAATCCTAAAACGGCTTTACTTAGACCAATAATTGAAGAAATATGGGAGGCGATCGCCCAAGAAGATAATTGGCAACCTTTTAATGATTTAATAAAGAGAATTAAAAACAAAAATTAGCCCGGCAATATTTTATGAATAATTCTAATCCAGACATAGTTAAGAGAATCCAAGAGCAATATGATAGATCTCCTTATCCTCGCATTCCCCTTGAAGAAAATCCTAAAACGAAGAAGCCATTATCTCTTTATCACCATAATTTAGCTACTGCTTTTTATCGTCGTAATAAAACAGTTATTTCATCTACTGAAGACAAACTAATTTTAGATGTTGCTTGTGGTAGTGGTTATACAACTTTGCTTTTAGCTGAAGCTAATCCCAAGGCAAAAATTATTGGCATTGATATTTCTCAGGCTTCTTTGGATGTGGCAGCCGCAAGACTTAAATATCATGGACACGATGGAGTTGAATTTCATTTAGTTTCTTTAGAAGATGTTAGTCAATTAAACTTGAAATTTGACTATATCAATGCAGCCGATATTTTATATATGTTACCTGATGTTGATTTGGCATTTAAACAACTAGCAAACATTCTTAAACCCGATGGCATAATTCGAGGAGATTTACATAGTTATCATCAACGTTATCCCTTTTATCGAGCGCAAGAAATTTTTAAAATGATGGGTTTAACCCAAGATAATCCGGGGGAAATGGAAGTCGAAGTAGTTCGAGAGTTTTTTAGAGCATTACAAAATGGTTGTTTGCTCAAAGAAATGACTTGGAATAGGCATTTATCTAAAGAACATGATGAACAACATATCATGATGAACTATCTACTTCAGGGAGATAAGGGCTTTACTGTTGCTCAAATGTTTGACCTCATTCGTTCAGGAAACTTAGAATTTATTAGTATGGTCAATTGGTGGCAATGGAATCTCTGGGAATTATTTCAAGAGCCTGACAATTTACCTATTTCTCTGGCTTTTATTTTAGATGATATAAAAATAGAACAAGAACTTCAATTATATGAATTAATACAAAGTCAACACCGAAGTCTAGACTTTTGGTGTGGACATCCTCAACCTGAAACTATCCTAAATTCTGTTGATGAATGGACAGATGATGATTGGCAACAGGCGACAATTTATTTACATCCAGCACTTCATTTTACAGATTTATCGGAAAATTTATCCCAACCTAATCAATTGTTCCCATTAATCCTCAATAACTATTCTCCTATCTTGACTAAACCTCAAACCATCGATCGCACTTTGGCAGGTGCTATGTTTAAACCTTTGTTAAATACACCTCAATCTTTAGCTAATTTAGCCCAACAATGGTTAAAATTACGTCCTCTTAATTTAGGAAATCTTGAACCTACTACCCAGCAAGAATCCTGGGAGATTATGAAACAAGCAGTTATTCAACAAGAAAAATTGGGGACAATTTTAATTAAAAAATAGTGTTAATAGGGATTACTGAATACTGACTACTGATTTGCGTAACATCAATTAATAACCGATCTATGTTCCTAGTTAAATGTTAGGATCGAGCAAGATTGAGAAAAGTGATTAAGAAGGAAAAAAATTTGAATGCAGGAGTTTGACAAGTCCATATCCTTTGACGGTAGGGATATTAGGCTAAAAGTAGGTCTGCTCGCTCCACAAGCAGGAGGTTCTGTTTTAGTTCAGTCAGGAGACACGGCAGTATTAGTAACCGCCACAAGAGCGAAAGGAAGAGAAGGGATAGATTTTTTACCTCTTGTAGTTGACTACGAGGAAAGATTATATGCAGCAGGAAAAATTCCTGGGGGTTTTTTGCGTCGGGAAGGGAGACCTCCTGAAAAGGCAATTCTCACCAGTCGTTTAATCGATCGCCCTTTGCGGCCTTTATTTCCTGATTGGATACGAGATGAAATACAAGTAGTGGCTACTACCTTATCTATGGATGAGGAAGTACCCCCCGATGTATTGTCTGTTACTGGTGCTTCCATTGCGGTACTAATGGCACAAATTCCTTTTTATGGGCCTTTGGCTGCGGTGCGAGTCGGTTTAGTGGGAGATGAATTTATAATCAATCCCACCTATCGAGAAATCAGACATGGGGACTTAGATTTAGTTGTTGCTGGTAGCCCTGACGGTGTAGTCATGGTGGAAGCAGGAGCAAATCAATTACCAGAACAAGACATCATTGAGGCGATCGATTTTGGTTATGAAGCTGTATCTCACCTGATTGAAGCACAACGGGAATTGTTGGCAGAAATGGGTGTGGAAATTGCCACTTGTGAGCCACCTGTAATTAATGAAGAACTAAAAAACTTCATTAGTGAACGATCTCAAGAAGCGATTAAAAAAGTTCTCTCTCAATATGACTTAGATAAAAATGCTAGGGATAAAGCCTTAGATGAAATTCAAGAGACGGCTGTTAATAGCTCTATTGCTGAATTACCAGAAGATCATCCTTTAAAAGTTCTAACTACTGAAGAACCAAAAGCGATAGGTAATGAGTTTAAAAAACTAACTAAAAAACTGATGCGCTCTCAAATTATTGAAGATGGAGTGCGGGTAGATGGTCGAAAATTAGACCAAGTGCGGCCTATTTCTTGTCAGGTAGGCATACTTCCCAATAGAGTTCATGGTACAGGACTATTTAATCGCGGATTAACCCAAGTGCTTTCTGTAGCGACTTTGGGAACTCCGGGAGATGCGCAGGATTTAGGCGATGACTTACATCCCCAAGATGAAAAACGCTATCTTCATCATTACAACTTCCCTCCTTTCTCGGTGGGAGAAACCAAGCCTTTGCGATCGCCTGGCCGTCGAGAAATCGGTCACGGAGCATTAGCAGAAAGAGCTATACTACCAATTTTACCTCCAGAGGATAAGTTTCCCTATGTTATTAGGGTAGTATCTGAAGTTTTATCTTCTAATGGTTCAACCTCTATGGGTTCAGTGTGTGGCTCAACTTTGGCCTTAATGGATGCAGGAGTACCAATTATTAAACCTGTAAGTGGTGCAGCTATGGGTTTAATCAAAGAAGGTGATGAAGTACGTATCTTAACTGATATTCAAGGAATTGAAGATTTCCTTGGAGATATGGACTTTAAAGTTGCTGGTACAGATACTGGTATCACCGCTTTACAAATGGATATGAAAATTACGGGCTTATCTATGGATGTTATTGCTAAGGCGATTCATCAAGCAAAACCCGCCAGAATCCATATTTTGGACAAAATGTTGGCAACTCTGGATCAACCACGTCCAAACTTATCTCCCTATGCACCTCGTCTTTTAACCATAAAAATCGATCCTGACATGATTGGTATGGTAATTGGGCCTGGAGGTAAGACAATTAAGGGTATTACTGAACAGACTAAAGCCAAAATTGATATTGCTGATGATGGTACAGTCACTATCTCATCGATTAAAGCTGAAAGTGCAGAAATGGCTAAAACCATTATCTTTAACATGACTCGTAAAATTAATGAAGGCGATGTCTATGTAGGTAAAGTTAATCGTATTATTCAGATTGGTGCTTTTGTGGAGATTTTCCCCGGTAAGGAAGGAATGATCCATATTTCTCAACTAGCTGAAGGACGAGTAGGCAAAGTTGAAGATGAAGTCGCTGTGGGTGATGAAATCGTGATTAAAGTTCGAGAAATCGATCAAAAAGGTCGTATTAATTTAACTCGTTTGGGTATTCATCCCGAACAAGCAGCAGCAGCTAGAGCTGCTGCTGGACGACTTTAATAATGAACAATTGACAATTAATAATTATCACAATTATTGTCAATTGTTTGTTATTAATTATTATGTACTAATTAAAATAGCTCAAAAATTTAGCTAAGTACCACGCGCAAAATTAATGGTAGGGTGGGCAATGCCTACCAAAAAGCTGAAACTCTTATAAAGAGATTATTATAAGCATTGCCCACCAAAGAATTTTTATGTAATTAATTTTGTGTGACTACTTATATTTTTTTCTAAATTTAGTAATAATTGATAACAGGTTTTTGTCTAAAAATTATGATGAATTGGTCTAATTCTTGGTTAATAGGAATAATTTTAAATAGTATTTTATTGGCGATCGCATTTTTATTACCTAAAAAATTATTAACTCCTTATGGTTATCTACACGCTTGGATTTTAGGAGTAATTATTTGGGGTACTTTAAATTGGCAAGGATATAGTATTGTCATGTTTTATTTCTTAGTTGGTTCTGCTGTTACAAAAATAGGAATTAAACAAAAAGAAGCCGAAGGAATTGCAGAAAAACGTTCCGGTGCAAGGGGTCCAGAAAACGTTTGGGGTTCTGCTTTAATTGCTACTATATGTGCTTTAGCCACTTTATTTGTTGATAATAATATCGTTCAATTATTATTAGTTGCCTATGTAGCTAGTTTTGCTACCAAATTATCAGATACTAGTGCCAGTGAAGTAGGCAAAGCTTATGGTAAACGTACTTTTTTAATAACTACTTTGCAACCAGTAGCTAGAGGTACAGAAGGAGCAGTTAGTTTAGAAGGAACAATAGCTGGAATTATAGCTTCTATTCTTATTTCTTTGTTAGCCTATAGCATTGGCTTAATAAATTTAAGCGGTGTTATTATTTGTATTATTGCAGCTTTTATCGCCACTAACTTAGAAAGTTTAATCGGTGCAACCTTACAGTCAGATTTAGATTGGTTAACCAATGAAATGGTTAATATTATTAATACTTTTATTGGTGCTTTGGTGGCAATTTTATTAACATTAATTAGTCTAAAAATTATTTAAAAATAAAATTTTAAATCCTGAAAACTATAAATACTGACTAAAATCAAACAGAAAGAAATAATTTGAGTCATAGTTGGTTTATTTACAGGTAGATAATACTCTCTAATTATCGTTGACAAAGAAGAACCAATAATATAACTTAAACTTAAAACTAAATAAGGCCAATCCTTATTATAGTCCCAAATAAATAATAAAATTGTAGCTAATAATAACATCAACACTTCAATAAAACGAGGAGGACTATCTTGAGCCAAGTTAAACCAAAATCTCCATAATCTCATCTTGTTAATAACTCCTAAACTATTAAATATCTAAATCAAAATAATTATATCAATAATAACTTATGCAAGACACTCGCTTATTTTCTTTATTTTCTTCTTTGAACAATCAGCTATCTATCTTATTTAATAATCCTTGGAGACGCTTTTCTTTAATTATAATTAGTCTTTTTGTCGGTTTTTTTGCTGGTTCTGCCATTTCTACTACTGCTGGACAAGCAGCACAATGGGATATTAGTATTGGGGCTATTTTACTTTTATTTACAGAATTAATCAATAAGTTTGTTTATAGTCGCCAACTTAAAAAATATTTTTGGATTGATGTTCTCAATATTTTTAAAATTGGGTTAGTATATAGTCTATATCTAGAAGCATTTAAACTTGGTTCTTAATTACAAAACCTAATAAATATGTTAAAAATTCTTCAAAGTTGGCTTAATCAATGCCAATTTAACCGAAGTGAATTAGAACAATTATTAATCGAAATTTTAGAACAACCACAATTAGCAGCAGCTTTTAATATTAATCAAAATAACGGATTAGAAGAACTAAAAAAAAGAGCAGATTTATTTTTAATAGTTGCTGAAATTGTTTTAGAGCTTTGTGATAATTTAAAATTAAGAAACTTAGACTATAATTTAACCACTCTTTGGCATTTGTGGCTACCTTTAGCATTACAATTATCCCAAGAAAAAGATAAATTAGAGCGTACTTTAATCCAAGGAATTTTAGGTGGTCAAGGTACGGGTAAAACAACTTTAACCACAATTCTTAATTTAATTCTTAGTCATTTAGGAAAAACTACCCTCGATCTTTCCATTGATGATTTATATAAAACCTATCAAGAAAGACAACAATTACAACAAGAAGATTCTCGTTTAATTTGGCGAGGTCCACCGGGCACTCATGATGTTCAATTAGGAATAAATATTTTAGAAAAATTGCGTCAAAATCAATCTTCTGAGCCGATTTCAATTCCTCGTTTTGATAAATCTGCTTATAATGGTGCTGGAGATAGAAACACACCAGAATTAGTAAAAAAAGCCGATATTGTACTCTTTGAAGGCTGGTTTGTGGGAGTACAACCTGTGGATGAATCTGTCTTTGATAATCCACTTCCACCAATTATTACTTCAGAAGATAAACAATTTGCTATTGATAGTAATCAAAGATTGCGAGAATATTTACCTCTTTGGGAAAAAATAGATCGTTTAATTGTACTTTATCCTGAAGATTATCATCTCAGTAAACAATGGCGTACTGAAGCAGAACATAAAATGATTGCGTTAGGAAAAACAGGAATGACTGACGAGCAAATTAATCAATTTGTTGAATATTTTTGGAGATCGCTTCATCCTGAATTATTCATTACACCCTTAATTAAAAATCATGATTTAACTAATCTAGTAATTGAAATTAAACCAGATCGTACCCTCGGAAAAATATATAAGCCATGATGTACGAATCGGATTTATTTTATTTATAAAACAGAAGCCTAAGCAACCATAATTAAATAAAAATTAAAAGGATGTTCTTTATAGCAAATTCATTGTACATAAAATTAGATTTGTATGCAAAGCATTGATTTTCAAGGTATTACATTCATTCCTGATTCACCACCATCTCCTGTCTCGATTGAAGAGCTAGAATCTGTGGAAGTACAATTAGGATTCACATTTCCAGAGGATTATCGAGCGTTTATTAGCACTTTAGGAATAGGTGAGACTGAGTTTCATATCCGACTATTTTCGCCACAGGATATTCTCGATGACCATTTATTAGAGGTGCAGGCTCGGTTAGCAGAATTCTGGTTTTGGGATAAAAGTCCAGATATATTGATACAAGCTCATCTAAAGATATTCATGGCGAAGTAAAACCATCTAAAACGTTTCTTAAAACTGCTAAGTCTTTGAAATTACCTTAATTTGTTGGATTTTATTGTTAAATTAATAATATATTAGCACCAACTACGAAACCAGATTCTACCAAGTTTCTGTTTCAAAATCTTCCCAATTTTCGATAGGATCGTATTGTGGTTGTTCTTCTAAATATTCTTCAGGTTCAGGTTGTCTGGGTATATATCTCTTTTTTTTGGGTGTCTTAAATGTTAAAAAAATAGGTAAAAATGCACCGATAATTAAACCAACACCCACACTAAAAGTTAGTAACACCCCTAACGGTAGTTCTACAGACTGATACCAGAGAAACCCTAAAGATACTTCAGTAATATTTTGAATAGAAATTACTGCAATTAAACTTATCCAACCAGCAATTATTAAGGAAGTTAACAAATTAATTAAAATCTTCATGATATTTTTTACTGTAACACTTCAAGAGAATAATTTAATCAAAGAGATATAAATATCTTGCAATTATCATCAACCTTTTTTTTAATCTTCTTACTTCTCAAAAAAAAATAATTATACCAATTTCTCAAAATCCTGCTACACTTTCATGTGTAGTATGACTATGGAAAAAAATACCCAATATTATTTAAAGTGTAACAATCTTAAATTAAATTAGTATTCTAGAAATGTCCCTTAAACTAATTGAGAAATAATTAATATTGAAGACAACGGGAAACACCAATGGAAACAGAACAAAATAATGGTTTTACAGGGGAAAACATACGTCTGTTGGCTGAATTGGAGCTAAAAGACCAATTAATAGAACAACTCTCCCAAGAAATATTTCGTCTAGTCAAAGTTAATCTGAAACTACAAACAGAAACTGCGGCTGCTTTTCCATCGACTTCTCAACAAGGAGAAAACGAAACTCAAAAATTTCTCCCCGAAGAAGAACAGGTTAAATTGTATAAAGAAGAAATTATGCAATTACGGGAAACAATAACCAACCTCACAGAACATAATCAAAAGCTAGAAAAACTTTTAGAACAATTGCCACAACTCTATCGAAATAAGTTTTCTGCTAAGATGGTGAAGGTGAAAGAAAAGATTGAAGTTTTGCAACAAGAAAACAAACAATTATACGCCGAATTACAAAGCGTTAGCTATCGTTTAGCTGTCAGAAGTCGTGGACAGTCTCAAGTAAGCTTACCTGAATTTATTAATAAAAAAACATCTAGTTCAATTCCTTCTTTTGGCAATGTCTAATGTAGTTATTATCGTTAATGCCGAAGTGACAGCAGATAAAATGATTTATGCTTCATCGGCAACAGAAAGAATGGTTAAAGCTTTAAAAAAAGCGATTATTGCCTACTCTACCGAATCCATTGAAATTGAAGTAATAGCTGCCGCTTCCCTATGGTCAAAAGGATTTATTTCTAACCTTCCCACCGATGCTATCTATTGTCCTCTCACAATTCAATTACCTCAATACTTTAACTTTCCTCATCAAGATATATATCAAGCTTGTCAGGATATTAAAGCCAGACGGAAATGGGTACAAGCTAATCTAGGTTATCAAACCACCATTGGTGATTCTCCTTTAGGCTGTTTATGGCTACCAATAGTTTTAACCCAAAAAGGCCCTCTTTATGGCGAAGTAATAGGAGAAACTGAAGTTCCCAATTTTTATGAACAGCCCATAGATTTACCAGATAATCAAAGACAAGGGCTTTATCATCTGGCTTATGAGTTACTTGAGTCTTTAGCTGCACCACCTTCTGTTTATCTGTTACAGTTCGCTTTGAGTAATAAAAAAATTATTTTCGATCGCCTTTGGCCTTTTCCCGCCGCTCCTGCTATTGCTAGTGTAGGGAAACAAAATCCTGATTTGTTCGCTTGCTATTGGTCTTGTTTAAACAAGCAACCTGTTAAGGAACTTAGCATTATCGGCTTTTGACATAAAACTAATCTTTTATTTTCTTTTTCTCAATCTGTCAAAAATATTATCTTTTATTATGAAGAACTTAAAATAATTAATTGTCTTTTTTGCAAAGCTCGCACTTTAGCTAAATCAAAATCCATATTCGCTAGAATATTTCCTATATTAGAACTACCATCACAAGCTTGCATAAATGCTAATTCTGATTCGGACAATTTTACTAATTGATAATCAGGATTAAAAATAGAGGCACTAGGAAAACCATTTAAACAAGGATTAACCTCAGCAATTGCTGTTTTCAGTTGTTCATCATCAGACCAATCATATTTAATTAAAGGTGGCTTACTCAAGAAAAATTCATAATGACTTAAAGTTGGATCTAGCAATTCAATTAATCGATAAAGAGAACGTTCATCTAAATTTTTTGTCCTTTCAATTAAATCTGGACACTTATCAATTAACCTCTCAATTTGCCAATAATCAGGATTAGAAAAGCCAACAAAATCTAAACCAGAAGCATCAATTAATTCAAATAAAGTTTTAATATTATAATCAAACTCCACAGGATGAACATACATATCTGCAAAACACTCATCCCGTTGATTTTCTAAAGACCAATGTGCCTTTTCATATTTTACTAGAGGGTTATTTTCGGGCAAATTAGTAAACAACTGACGACCAACTTTAACACCGTCTTGATAATCGCCTTTTTGTTCTCCTTGAATAATTGCGATCGCCTCTTGCATTAGCTGAATACCCCAACGTCCCAACTCAGCATAAACAAAAATATGGAATATGCCACCTGGAGCTAACTTTTGCGCTAAAGCCTTTATTCCCTTGTGTGGTTCAGGTAGATGATGTAAAACTCCAACACAGTTAATTAAATCAAATTCCCCTGATAATTCTGTAGCATTCTCTAATTGCAATTGTTTAAAAGTTATCGGTGCTTGATGTTTACTCGCAACTCCCGAACGCTGACAACGCTCCTGAGCAATGGACAAAGCCTTTTCACTCAAATCAACTCCCACAATTTCTGCTTTTGGGTTGAGATGAATCAGATACTCAGTACCAACACCAGTACCGCAACCAGCATCAAGAATACGAACATCATGCCTGAGAGGTTTTCTACCCGTACAAAAATTATAAGCAGTAATCCAATTCCAACGCCAATTATATCCGGGAGGCGGTTCATCAAGGAGAGGATCAGGGGGAAAAGGATAAGTATTGTAAAGCTTTTGAACAGGATTCTCAGTCATTAATTATCAATCACACATCACCCTTAATCTTCTCCTTATCAGGTAAAAAATTATTTAATTTCTACATACTTCTTAACAATAGCACCGCCAGAGCCAGAAACGTTCTAATCTAAAAGCTGAGGTAAATCTTAAAAATTTTTGTTCACAAATTTTTGGGGGTCTTGATTGGGAATAAAAAATATATATTTCCAGAAGATCCTCTCTAGCTTAAGATAGTAACAATTTTGATGGGAGATAAGTGAAAACCAATGAGTGTTAAGGCAAGTGGTGGAAGTTCATTAGCCCTTCCTCAACTATATCAAACAGTACCCGTCTCGACTATTTCCCAAGCGGAACAACAAGACCGCTTTTTGGAAATGGGGGAATTATCGGAGTTAACAACATATTTTCTTTCGGGCAGTAAACGTTTAGAAATTGCTCAAATTTTAACTAGCAATTCTGATGCCATTGTATCCCGTGCAGCTAACCGTATTTTTACGGGTGGTTCGCCCATGGCTTATTTAGAAAAGCCAGCAGTTGCAACACCAGTTCAAGGTACTACTGCTATGGCTACTGACACAACTCCAGTGGATCAGAATGCCTTGGGAACTGTTACCTATGTAGAAAGTTCTTCTGGTAGCAGTCGTGGTGGTGGCTTTTTAGGAGGTTTACGTTCCTTATTTACCAGCACTGGCACTGGGCCTGTGCCTCCGGGTTTTCGCCCAATTAACATAGCTAATTATGGCGCAGCCAATATGCGTAAATCCTTACGGGATTTATCTTGGATGTTACGCTATGTCACCTATGCCATTGTTGCTGGCGATCCTAATATAATCACAGTTAACGTTCGTGGTTTAAGAGAAGTTATTGAAAAAGCTTGCTCTACTGATGCTACCCTCGTAGCTTTACAAGAGATGCGTGCTTCTTCTATTGATTTTTGTAAACAAGATCCAGAAGCCAAAGAAATCGTCGTTCAATACTTTGAAATAGTTCTCAACGAATTTAAAGCTTCTACCCCTAATAATAAAATCCGTCAGCGTCCAAGTTCCGATCAACAAGGATTAGAACTACCTCAAAGTTATTTTAATGCTGCTGCTCGTCGCCAGAAGTTCGTCATGAAAACCGGACTATCGGCTTTAGAGAAAAACTCTGTGATCAAAGCAGCTTATCGTCAAATCTTTGAGCGTGACATAACTAAAGCATACAGTCTGTCAAACTCCTACCTAGAAGTTAACGTTAAAAATGGCGACATCTCCATGAAAGAGTTTGTCCGTCGTTTAGCCAAATCTCCTTTATATCGTAAACAATTCTTTGAGCCTTTTATTAATAGTCGTGCTTTAGAATTAGCTTTCCGTCATATTTTAGGCCGAGGCCCAAGTTCCCGTGAAGAAGTACAAAAATACTTCTCCATCGTTTCTAGTGGAGGTTTATCGGCTTTAGTTGATGCTTTAGTTGATTCCCAAGAATATGCTGACTATTTTGGTGAAGAAACAGTCCCCTATATTCGTGGTTTAGGACAGGAAGCTCAAGAATGTCGTAACTGGGGTATGCAGCAAGATCTGTTTAACTACAGTGCGCCTTTGCGCAAAGTTCCTCAATTTATAACTACTTACGCTAGTTACAATAATCCTCTACCAAATCAGCACGTTTACGGTTCTGGTAACGATCCTTTAGAAATTCAGTTTGGAGCTATTTTCCCCAAAGAAACTAGAAATCCCAACGCTCGCCCTGCTCCCTTTAACAAGGATACTCGTCGAATCTTAATTACCCGTGGCCCTGGTATTAATAATCAAACTGGTAATCCTAGTGCTGTGGGAGAGTTTCCGGGTTCTCTCGGTGCTAAAGTTTTCCGTTTGGATCAATTACCCGGTGGTGGTAATGGTACAAATGTTAAATTTAGTGAAAGTTCTACCCAAAAGGTAATTAGTGCTTGCTATCGACAAGTTTTTGGTAGAGAAGTATATTCTGGGCAACGGCAATCTGTAGCCGAAATTAAACTGGAAAACGGTGAGATTACCCTTAGAGAGTTTATTCGTGCTTTAGCCAAATCTGAGGTTTTTCGCAAGACTTACTGGACTTCTTTGTATGTTTGTAAGTCTATCGAATATATTCACCGTCGTTTATTAGGAAGACCTACTTATGGTCGTCAAGAAATCAATAGCTACTTCGATATTTGTGCCAAGAAAGGCTTTTATGCTTTGATTGATGCAATTATGGATAGCAAAGAGTATTCTGATGCCTTTGGCGAAGATACCGTGCCTTACGAACGTTATTTGACCCCTGGTGGTTATCAGATGCGTCAATTACGTCCGGGTACTGTAGGTGAAGGTATTGGTTCTAAAGTTGAGAAAGAAGTTACTCCTCGTTTTGTAGAATTAGGGACAGTTGCTGAAACTCGCAGTGAACCAGCTCAAAGCTTCCGTATTAATCAGGGTGTAAGCACTCAGCGTCAACAAACTAAGATCTTTAAGTTAACTAATCTGAGTGATAAAGTTGCTGTTAAAAATGCAAGCGCGGCAGCTTACCGTCAGATTTTTGAAAGAGACATTGAGCCTTATATTGTTAAGGCCGAATTTACTGAATTAGAGAGTAAGCTCAGTAATGGAGAGATTAATGTTAAAGAGTTTATTGAAGGTTTAGGTTGCTCCGAACTTTATATTAAGGAATTTTATACCCCTTATCCGAACACCAAGGTGATTGAGTTAGGTACTAAGCATTTCTTGGGTCGTGCGCCTTTAAATCAAAAAGAAATTCAGCAATATAATCAAATTCTAGCTACCTCTGGTATCAAGGCTTTCATTGGAGCTATGGTCAATAGCATGGAATATGCTCAAGTATTTGGGGAAGATGTTGTACCTTATCGTCGTTTCCCCACCTTACCCGCAGCTAATTTCCCCAACACTGAAAGGTTGTATAACAAATTAACCAAACAGGATAAAGAATTAGTTGTTCCTAGTTTTGAACCTATTAAGGTAAAAGTATAATTTGCTAACAACCTTAATATTTAGTGGTTTAAGTGAGGGTTAAACCCCCATCTTTTAACCACTAGGTTTCTCTTTGGCGTTCACATCTTTACTAAGATTTTTGAGAGAAATGTTAAAAACTGTTAAGAACTTAGGAAGAATGTGAACTCAATGCCGCACAATAATTGCGGAAGGTTGCTAAAAAATTTACTTGCTATTGGCTAAGTTGTGATTAAATTAAACTTATCAAGAGCAAGCAAAGAGTTTGAGGAAAAAGTCTGATAACTATTAACTTTGTGAAATAAAAATTAATCAAAGTTAGATCTAGACACCTTGCTACCAATCAATTTAAAATGCCAGTTTAAGTAAATCTGGTTGTATTACCAAGTTATTCTCATTTTTTTGTCGGGAGGAATCCATAGATGAGTATTGTCACGAAGTCTATCGTGAATGCAGATGCCGAGGCTCGTTATCTTAGCCCTGGTGAATTAGATAGAATCAAATCATTTGTTACCAGTGGTGCTAGTCGCCTTCGCATTGCTCAAACCTTAACTGAGTCTCGCGAGCGCATTGTTAAGCAAGCTGGCGACAGATTATTCCAAAAACGTCCTGATGTTGTTTCTCCTGGTGGAAACGCTTATGGCGAAGAAATGACCGCTACTTGTTTACGTGACATGGACTACTATCTTCGTTTAGTTACTTACGGAGTAGTTGCTGGTGACGCAACCCCTATCGAAGAAATCGGTTTAGTTGGCGTTCGCGAAATGTATAAGTCATTGGGCACCCCCATGGATGCTATTGCTCAAAGCGTTCGTGAAATGAAAGAAGTTGCTTCGGCGATGATGTCTCCTGATGATGCTGGTGAAGCTGGTTCATACTTTGATTATGTAATCGGTGCAATGCAGTAGGGTATTAATTAAACCCAAATTTTTCGCAAGGATTTATAAGACTGACTAGGTGAGATAAGGAAACAAAACTATGCAAGACGCAATTACTTCTGTAATCAATTCTGCTGACGTTCAAGGTAAGTATCTTGACGGTTCTTCGATGGATAAGCTCAAAGCTTATTTTCAAACTGGCGAACTTCGGGTTCGTGCTGCTGGCGTAATCAGTGCTAACGCTGCTGGTATCGTTAAAGAAGCTGTAGCTAAATCTTTATTGTACTCTGATGTTACCCGTCCTGGTGGTAATATGTACACCACTCGTCGTTATGCTGCTTGTATTCGTGACTTAGATTACTATCTTCGTTACGCTACCTATGCAATGTTAGCTGGCGATCCTTCTATTCTTGACGAGCGTGTTCTTAACGGTTTAAAAGAAACCTACAACTCTTTAGGTGTACCTGTTTCTTCCACCGTTCAAGCTATTCAAGCGATGAAAGGAGTAACTGCAAGTTTAGTAGGTGCTGATGCTGGTAAAGAAATGGGTGTTTATTTCGATTACATCTGCTCTGGCTTAAGCTAATAACCATAACTTAATCAAGTTATATAGAAAATGAGAAGTAGAGGTTCGGGAAGTCGGGTGTGAGTGCTAAAACTTTTAAGGCTTAGTCTTGGTTTAACTAATCTGAGTTTTTAAGCTCTAGTATTGATTCGTGACTCCCGTCCTTTACTATTTTAAGCCCCGTTTAAAGATTAAAGATAATAATTTTTTAAGGCATCAGGAGAAATAAAACCATGCGTATGTTCCAAGTGACTGCTTGTGTTCCTAGCCAATCTCGCATTAGAACTCAACGGGAATTACAAAATACTTATTTTACTAAGTTAGTTCCCTATGATAATTGGTTTCGCGAGCAGCAAAGAATTATGAAAATGGGGGGTTCAATCGTTAAAGTTAAATTAGTTACTGGGAAACCCGGAACTAATACTGGACTCCTTTAATATCTCAGTTATACTGATGAAAGTACAGAAGAGGTCAATTACGGCCTCTTTTTCGCTATTAAAATTATTTAGATCTAGTGTTACGTTATTTAATTCCTATTTTCGAGCCAGAAGTAGATAAGTGGGCAACATCCGCCAGAATATTGCGCTGGTTAACTTTGTTGTGGTTAGCCATTGGTTTGGTGACATTGTTTTCGGCTTCTTATCCTGTGGCTAATTATGACAATGGTGATGGCTTATTTTTTGTCAAAAAACAACTTGTTTGGGCTTTTTTAGGTTTAAACTTATTTAATTTTCTAGTTCGTTTTCCCCTGCGCAATTTATTAAAAATTAGTCCGGGTATTTTTTTATTTTTATTCTTTTTAATTTTTCTTACTTTAATTCCGGGGGTAGGAGTTTTAGTTAATGGTTCTAATCGTTGGTTAAAAATCGGTTCTTTTGTACTTCAACCTTCGGATTTAATTAAACCTTTTTTGGTTTTACAAGGGGCACTGCTTTTTGGCAAATGGAAACTTTTACGTCCAAAAGTTCGTATAACTTGGTTAATAATTTTTGCTATTTTATTAGCTTTGATCTTAAAACAACCTAATTTGAGTACAACTGCTTTATCTGGTATTAGTTTATGGTTAATTGCTTTAGCTGCTGGTATTCCTTTGATTTATTTATTGGGAGTAGCATCTGTTGGAGTATTTGTAGCATTCTATAGTATAAGTGTTAATTCTTATCAATCTCAGAGAATCCAATCATTCCTCGATCCTTTTGCTGATCCTAGCAATACTGGTTATCAGTTGGTGCAAAGCTTATATGCCATTGGTTCTGGTGGAGAATGGGGGGTTGGTTTTGGTCAATCACAACAGAAATTATTTTATCTGCCTTTCCAATATACAGATTTTATTTTTGCTATTTTTGCTGAGGAATTTGGTTTTATTGGGAGTATTTTTTTATTTATTTTATTAATTAGTTACGCTACTTTGGGTTTATTTATTGCCCTCAAATGCGAACATAAAGTCAAACGTTTAATAGCTATAGGTGTAGTAATTTTACTTGTCGGTCAATCTTTACTCAATATTGGCGTTAATGTGGGTGTTTTGCCTACTACTGGGGTGACTTTACCCTTATTTAGCTATGGAGGAAGTTCTTTGTTGGCTAGTTTAGCTTTAGCTGCTTTATTAATTAGGGTGGCGAGAGAAAATCATGAAGATCAAAAATTAGTACCGTTTAAAAAAAAACCAGTCTCTAAAAGTCGTTTCAAAGTTATGAAATAAAAATTATGTCTCTAAAAATGCCACCTATTTTAAAAAAAGGGGATTTGTTAGTAGTAATTGCTCCTAGTGGTGCATTAAAAGAATATGAAGCCTTAGAAAAAGGTATTGAAATTTGGAGAGATCGCGGTTATCGAGTAGAATTAGGCAATAATTGGGACAGTCGTTACGGATATTTAGCAGGAGACGATAACCAACGTCGTCAAGCCTTAAAAGAAGCTTGGTACAATCCAGAATGCAAAGGAATATTATGCGCTAGGGGTGGTTATGGTGGGGCTAGACTCTTAGAAAATTGGACTTGGGAAAACGAGTGTAAATGGGTAATTGGATTTTCTGATGTGACGGCTTTATTATGGAGTTTAGCCACAGTAGGCATAATGTCAGTTCATGGCGCAGTATTAACCACCTTAGCAAAAGAGCCAGATTGGTCACTGGAGAGATTATTTGACTTAGTAGAAGGCAGAAATTTAGGGAGCTTATCTGGTAAAGGTTGGGGTGGGGGTAAAGTTAGAGGAATGTTACTCCCTGCTAATTTAACGGTAGCGACACATCTATTAAATACCCCTATTCAGCCCTCATTAGATGGGGTTATTTTAGCTTTAGAGGATGTTACCGAGTCCCCCTATAGAATTGATAGAATGTTAACTCAATGGCGTTTAAATGGGGCTTTAAAGGGAGTTAAAGGAATTGCTCTAGGGCGTTTTAGTCGTTGTGATGCTTCACCGAGTTGTTGGACAGTGGAGGAAGTTTTAAGCGATAGGCTGGGTGATTTAGGCATCCCTATTGTTTCTGAGTTACCTTTTGGCCATGATGGAGTGAATGCAGCTTTACCTGTAGGTCAAATAGTAGAGTTAGATGGAGATAATGGGGAGTTCGTAGTTGGTAGTCAGTAGGGGCAGATAGGTATTCTGTTCCTACTGTAGTCAGTTAAAGAAAAATATAGGTGTAGTTATTGACAAATTAACTATAATTGAAGAAAAAGTATTAAATACGCCTCAAAGAGTAGAGGGTATTCAAGAAAGTTATTTGGACGTATTTTTGATATAAATAAGGATAAAAAAATGTCAGAACAATCTAATATCCCCAAAGAAAAAGCAATTGTTGAAGTTAGCCCAGAAACAAAAGCCCTTGTCGAACAAGAAATGCCAGAAGAATCCGATATCATTAAAAATGAAACTATGGCTTTAATTGAGACAATCAAGACAAAGGCTCAGTCAGAAACCCAAAAAGCAGGAGAATTTACCAAAGACAAATATCTGGAAGTCTTACATTCATTGCGTTCCGATATAGAAAAGCTGGAATTTAAACCAGAGCGTATTGAAGAATCTTTCCAAATGATGCAACAAGATGCAGAAAAAAATTGGGATTCTTTGGTTAAGCATTTTGCAGAATTAGAAGATAGGTTAAAAGAAGCAGCACAAGCGGCTTGGGAAAAACTTACTGCTCCCCGCTCTGAAGAAGATTCTTCAGATTAAGATTTCTCAATAAATTATTTTAGGTAATTTCCAACAAAGATTTTACCAGATTTGATAATGGTAGGGTGATCAATCATTAAACATTGAACAATGTTCAATGTTTAATGAAATGACACGCTTGTTGTGCAAAAGCAATTAATTGAGGTTGGTTTTCTTCTCAGTAAAAGCAAATTCTTGATTTAGAAATGATTGTATAAGTCCATCTTCATTTAGCAATATAAATTAAGCTATTAACTCATAAGTATTTTTCGTAATTTTAATCGTTTTCTAACATGATAAAAAAGTCATTGTCAATTTCATAACCAAACATTTGCGCCATTAATTGCAAACGATTATGACCCGACAAGCCTTGTTTTTTCAACCAACTACTAAGAATAAATATTTTGTGCATCACGAAAATTTCTAAAGCTTCAGGATTGTATTTAATTCCCTCAGTGCGGTGAAATTGATGAGGTACTAACATAGCTGCGTAACGGGCTAATTCTCCTTGCTTCCAATCTAAGAAAAATGGCAACCAAGGGTAAAAACTATCTAGACGTACAAACCAGAGCCTAATTTCAGGGATTTCTGATAATTCCCGTGGATCTGTTTTTTCTAGTTTATAATTAATCTCAAAATATAGCTTCTGCTCATGTTCTCCTATGTTTGCAGCTAAAATAGACTCAATTATTTTAGTTGCTGGTGATAAGTCTAAATTATCGATCGCATTGGAATTTAGAACAATTTTTAAAGTCATATTATTAAGAAAATAGATAGTTTTCTAAACACCTGAGTTAATTTTAAGTTAAAGTGGTAACGATTATGAATATTTCTCCAGTTATGAATAGTCAGGTAGTACAACTCAAACCAATTCTTTCTTTACAAGAGGCAATTAGTCGTTGTCAAGACTTAGGTATGCGAGTCAGTCGGCAAAGACGTTATGTTTTGGAACTACTTTGGGAGGCAAAAGAACACCTTTCTGCTAGGGAAATATATAATAGGCTTAATCAAGAGGGTAAAAACATTGGTCACACTTCCGTATATCAAAATTTAGAAGCTCTTTCCGGTAAAGGTATTATTGAATGTGTGGAGCGTTGTAATGCTAGATTATACGGGCACATTAGTGATAATCATAGTCATATTAATTGTTTAGATACCAATCAAATTATTGATATTCATCTGCAATTACCTGAATCTTTAATTAAAGAAATAGAAGCTGAAACTGGAGTTGCGATCGAGCATTATCGTATTGATTTTTATGGATATAAGAAAATAGGAAATAGGTAACTGCTAACTGCTAATCGCTAATCGCTAATCGCTAATCGCTAATCGCTAATTATTAAGTTTATTGCCACAAATTTTGCAATAAATAGCGTCAAAATCGTGGCTAGTTAAATGACAATTATTACAGATTTTTGAGCTATTTTTAGATGAATTTTTAACAAATTGTTTAACTAATTCTCCTAATTGCCAAGGAATAATAGTAATTCCCGTTAAAATCATTAATAATGTGACGAGTCTTCCTTCTTCGGAAATGGGAGTCAAGTCACCAAAACCTACTGTTGTCATAGTGACAATGGCAAAATAAAAAGCGTCATAAAAATTACGAAAAACCGAAGGATTAACTTGATGTTCAAATTGATAAATTAAACCAGAAGAAATAAAAATTAGAGTAAATAAAGTTAAAAAAATTCTAGTTAAAATAACTCCATCTTGTTTATAAATTTTAAAGATAAAAATTTCAAATTCTAAAAATCTAATAACCCGTAATACTCGAAAAACTCGAAAAAGTCTAAAAAAGCGAATATCTAACCAACCTATTAATAAGGGAAGAATCGCCAGTAAATCAATAAAAGAAATTAAACTAAAAATAAATTTATTTTTGTTTTCGGCTGTCCAAATTCTAACAAGATATTCAAAAGTAAAAAATATTAAAATAATCCGATCTACTTGATTGAGCCAGAAAATTATCTTCTCAGATAAAGTAAAAGTTTCAGCAACAAAAATACCAGAAGAAATAAAAATTAAGCCAAGGATACAAAAATTAATTATCTGACCAACTTGAGTTTCAAAATCGTCAAGATAAAATGCTAATTTATTTTTTAATAGCATAAATTTATTCAGATAAAAAATAGGGGCGTGCAGCTTGAGTTTGCTTTAATAATTGGTTAAGAGATTGCCAATTTTCTGTTTCAATATAATCAATAATCTTATCTAAATTTTGACGATATTGCTCTAAAGCAGATAACAAAGAAAAACGATTATATTGAGCCATCATTAAACCTAATTCGGGATTGCCTCCGCCAACTCTACTTGTGTCACGAAATCCTGAACTAGCAAGCTGTTGAGCTAAATCTATCACATCAGAATCGAGGCAACAAGTATCAATTAAGGCAGCACTAATCATCACGGGTAAATGAGAAATTAAAGCGACAGCGCGATCGTGATGGCTAGGTGTGGCAAAATAAAGTTGAGAACCAAGATTTTTCACAATTTCTGTAACTTTTTCTGTGGCGATGGGGTTAGTTTCCTCAGTGGGCGTTAAAACATAGGGAGCACCTTGAAATAAATTTCTTTGAGCCGCTTCAATTCCTTGCTCTGCTGTACCTGCCATAGGATGCCCGCCAATAAAATTAGGCCATAAAGAATTAATTTCTGCAACAATTGTTTTTTTTACGGAACCAACATCAGTAATAATAGTCTGAGGAGCAATATAAGGGAGAATAGCTTTAACAGTGGATGCAATTGATCCAATGGGGGTACAAACAAATAAAACTTCAACGGGAGCAAGTATATTAAAATGAATACTTGCAGAGGTGACAACTCCCATAGCTTCGGCGATTTCACAGGTTTTCTGACGACGAGAAACCCCAAAAACTTCGTATCCCAGAGAACACAAATCTAGTCCTAAAGAGCCACCAATTAATCCTAAACCAACAATACCGATCTTCATTTGTGTCACCATATAAAGTGTTTAATTATATTAAATTGATTTGAAAACAATTGAGCAATGGAACATGGATATTAGCCAACTTTCTGAGCAATATGCAGCAGGAATTCGAGATTTTAGCGGAATTAACTTAGCTGAAAGCAATTTAACGGGGATTGACTTGACAGGAGCTAATCTTAGTGGTGCTAAATTGAGTGTTGCTAACTTAACCGATGCTAACTTAAGTAAAGTTAACTTAAATTTTGCCCAACTTAATGTGGCTCGACTCAGTGGAGCTAAATTAGAAGGAGCTAAGTTAAATTATGCTTTGCTTAATGTAGCTAATTTGATTCGGGCTAATTTGAAAAAAGCTGACCTTACAGAGGCAAAATTAGTTAAAGTTGAATTAATTAGGGCTGATTTAAGTGAAGCTGATTTAAAAGCGGCCGATTTGCATGGCTCTGATTTGAGAGAAGGGATGCTTCGAGAAAGCAATTTGAGTTTTTGTAACCTTAAGGATACTAACTTTAAGGGAGCAAATTTAGAAAAGGCGATTTTATATCAAAGCAATTTAAAAGGAGCTAATTTAGCTCAAACTGTTTTGAAACAGGCTAATTTACAAGAAGCAGATTTGCAGGAAAGTAACTTAACAGATGCTGATTTAAGTGAAGCAAATTTGCGAAATGCAGATTTGAGGGGAGCAAATTTAAGTAATGCAAATTTGCGGGGGGCAGATTTACGTCATGCTAATCTGACAGGGGCGAAATTAGTTCAAGCTGATTTAAAACAAGCTAATTTAGTTGATGCTAATTTAACTACTGCCGATTTAAGTCAAACTAATTTAATCGATGTGGAATGGTTAGGAGTTGATTTAACTTATGCTATTCTTACAGGAGCAAAAATTTACGGCACTTCTCGTTTTGGCATAAAAACTAAGAATATCACCTGTGAATGGGTGGATATGAGTGCAGAAGGCGATAGAAGTCGAATATACGATCTAACTCCGCAAACTGCAAAAAAGTTTTTTAATGAAACTGCTCCTAAAATCAGAATTGTGGTGGAAGCAGCTTTAAATCTTAAAAGTAATTTGGTGTTAGCCACTGTATATGAAAAAATAGCTAAAAGTTATCCGGTTATTAAACAACCTCCTAGTATAGAGGTTAAACCCCGTCGTACTATTCTGACATTTCAACTTGATGGCAACGATACCCTATTTCCTGCTGCATATTTGGCTATTTTTCCTTTTGGTGATCGCCAATTAACCCACCGTCATTTGATAAAATTATTAAAAAATCTCAAACTGGAAGAATATAAAGAATTAAACTTAATTGATAGACAAAGAATTCAAGACTTAAAAATTACCCTTAACGAAGTTATTAGCAGACTCGCACCAGTTAAACCCTTACCCTTAGAGTCTTTTCCCCAAGAAACTGCCAAATTTTTTCAAGCTCCAACTCAAACTATTTTAATTAATTCTAATGAAAAACCTTTAGAAATTTACCATCATCCTGATTTTGGCAAACATATACTTCTTAATTCTGAATATCAATCTGATAACCACGAAAAAGCTGAGACAATTTCTCAAATTCAACTACCCTCAAATAAAACTTTAATTCAATTTATTATTTCTGATAGTAGTATTCAAGCGTGATTGAAGCAGAAGTTCATTGTCAATTACTTGCTTTTGTTAAACAACAAGGGCTGCCATTTTGGCCTCATCATTTGACTATGGGGCGTTTAGTTGCTCGTGCTTTACGCCTGGGAAAATCGGCTTTAATTCAAACTAGCACAGGGGGAGGCAACCATTCAACTATGCCCTATCACCTCAGTTATTTAACTCCTGCATTATTGACTGATTCCCCTTGTTTAATAGTCATTCCTGAAAATCTACAAAACCAATTATTAACTGAAGACATTCCTAAATTACAACAATGGTTAAACAGCGATAAACCGATTATCCAAAATCCTCTTAATTCAATCTCTTCAGACTTTGAGGGGCTAATTATCACCACACCTCAATCTTGGTTAGCTAATTATTTAGAAAATCAAAATATATTTCCCCAACAAATAATCACAATTATAGATCGAGCCGATTATCTTGAAGATTGGGCTATAGAACAATTAACCGTAGTTTTTAATACTTTAGATTGGGATGAATTAATTTATCTTAATCCCCAAGATCGAGAATTTATTCGTAATACTCGCATTCAACTGACTAAAACTATTTTTGCCCATCCTTCTAACCCCTACGAATGTTATTTACTTGAGCAACCAGAAAAAAATCTTTTAGAACAACTATTACAATATTTAGCACCTAAAAATCTACTTACTCCTTCTTTGGCTAAATTCTGGCAGTGTTGGCAAAATCATAATTCTCTATATTGGACATCCATTAACCGAGAAAAAGGTCAATTTACTCTACATATCACACCCTTAGAATTAACTTCTTGTTTAAATTCTCTTTGGCAGCAACAACCCATAGTATTTATTGGCAGATTTTTAGATTCAGAAAAAGAAGCTCCTATTTATCGACAACAATTAGGTATAGGAAATTTACTATGTCTAAAGTTTTCACCTAATCGAGAAACCGAACAAATCAAGCTATATTTACCATTAGAGCGGATTCCGTTACCTAATACTCCTCAATTTCAAGGTGTTTTAATTACCCAAATTAATTCCATCCTCAGACAAAAATTATTAGGGTTAATAGTTTTATTAATAGAAGATACTCCCCTCAAATCTCAAGTTGGAGCAACCCTCGCCGCAGAATTTGGCTCTAGGGTACAAGTGGAAAAAATTAAGCTGAAAGAAGATAGTATTTTAGTGACAGGTTGGCAATTTTGGCATGAGAATCAAGAACAATTACCGACTCCCCAACTACTTGTGATTGCGACTCTACCAATTCCTTCTTTAGAAAATCCTTTAGTGGCAGGTAAGGTGGCTTATTACAAACGCACCCATCAGGATTGGTTTCGTTTTTATTTATTACCCACTGCTTTAAAAGAAATACAACGCTCAGTGATAGGTATCAGACAATCTGGAGGAGTGGTTGCCATATTAGATAATCGGGTTAATCAACGCAGTTATGGTACAAAAATTCTTGAAGCTCTTGAACCTTATATTAAAATAAATTACTTTGATCGAGATTGGTTTTAATAATTAATAGTTAACTGATGTTACGCAAAATCGAAATAATTGATTTACTAGTAGTCAGTAATCGGCTAACTGCTAATCGCTAATCGCTAATCGCTAACTGCTAACTGCTAACCGCTAACTATTAACCTATTTTACTTTTTCTAAAATTTTTTCAAAATCTTCTAACTTTAAAGAACCAAAAAACATTTCACCATTCATTATAAAATATGGTGTACCCTTAATTCCTAATTTATTAGCAATCTCTATATCTTTAATGATTTCTTGGGATGCTTTGTTTCGATCGCTTTTGAATTTTTCTAAGTTTAAATTAAGAGATTTTGCTAATTCTAAATAAAATTCATCTCCTAATTTATTTTGTCCTCTAAATAAACCATCGTGATATTCCCAAAATTTACCTTGTTGATAAGCAGCCCAGGCAGATTCAGCCGCCGGAATAGCTTGATCGTGAATAGAAACTAAAGGAAAATGTTTATAAACTAATTGAACTTCATTTCCATGTTTACTCATAAAAGCATCGATTGTTTCTGTAGCTTTAGCACAGAAAGGACATTGAAAATCAGAAAATTCTGCCAGAATAATTTGAGCATTTTTAGCCCCTTTAGTCGGTGAATCACCAATTATTTGAGTGGAATTAGTTTTTAATTCTTGTAGAAATGCCTGTCTTTCTTGTTCTTTCTTTACTTTTTGTTCTTGTTGATAAACTTGGATTGATTCAATTAGGACTTCTGGATTATTTTTGATTATTTGTAAAACTTTTTCTTCAAATTTTGCATCAATCTTAACAGCAGCATAAGCATAACTTGACCAACTAACTAAAGCAAGTAATAAAACTATCAAAAATTTTATTACTATTTTATGTTTTAGCCAAAGAAAAAATTGCTTATAATATCTAGTCCAACTTTTGAATTTACTCATAAATTATTAATTTTTTTTGCTATTTTCCTAAAATAATGATTAATCTCGAACTCATAAGCTACGATTTATAATGTATTGATTTATAGTAACTGAAATATGGGTGAAGCAAAAAGACGTAAAGAAAATTTAGGGGAACAATACGGCAAGGAAGAAAATATCTTTCCTTGGCTACCCATCACTAAATCTCAAGGACAACAGTTTTATGATATTACTACTAAAGGTGCTTGGATTGGTATAGCTCTTATGGTTGTTCTTTGGTTAACAGTTAGAGTAATAGGCCCAGGTTTTGGTTTGTGGAATGTTAATTAAAAATTGATGTTACACAAATTAGTAGTCAGTATTCAGTAGTCAGTATTCAGGAGGAAGAGGGAAAAATACCTAACACCTTTCTCCACATAATTAACTGATTTTTTAGAAAAAACTCTTGACTATTTTTAGTAATGATGATAAATTGAGAGACGTGGAAATTTGCGGGTGTAGTTTAGTGGTAAAACCTTAGCCTTCCAAGCTAATGATGGGGGTTC
>CAYPSO010000057.1:0-29309 GCA_964413275.1 uncultured bacterium
TTTTATTAAACGAAGGTCTCCGTGCTTGGATGGCACCTCAAGACCAAATCCACGAGAAATTTGAATTTCCTGAAGAAGTTCTACCACGTGGTAACGCTCTGTAATCTTAACTGAGCGATAGAAATAAGCTCCTATAGTTAGGAGCTTATTTTTTTTATGGAATATAATTCAAATTATTTACAGTTTTCAAATGAATGGACCACTTTGTGTGTAAGGTGGGCAAAGATTTTTAATTATGGGATTAAAATAATTATGATTAATAATTTGCCCACCCTACAACTGAGGTTAAAATTATTTAATATTCACAAATACTTACTTGACTTAATAAAAGGAGAATTTAACCATGTTTTTAAATATGGATAATTTAGGAGAAAAGAGTCTTAATAAAATTGCTGAAATTGCCCTTTCATCTCAGTTAAAACAAGCCAATAAACTCAAAGTAGAAGTAAAAACTAATCCTACCCAATTATCTAAAGGTATTTTAGATTCATTGGCTATTGATGGTCAAGGTTTAGTAATGAAAAAAAATCTGCAAATGGAAGAGATGAAAATCACTTTAAATACCATTGCTGTTAGTCCATTTAAAGCTTTGATGGGGAATATTCAATTAACTCAACCCAGTGAAGGAACAGCTTGTATTATCTTAAATGAAGATGATATTAATAGTGCATTTCAATGTGAAAAACTCAAAAAACAATTAGAAAATTATAATATTTACTTGGAGAATGAACCAGTAACTATAGAAATTAAGAATATAGATGCTTCAATTATTAATGATGGCAAAGTTAGTATTAAAGCCGAGATTTTAATTAAAGAAACTAATAACATTGAAAAAGTAATATTAATTACGGCTCCTCGTATTTGTGCGACCACTGGAAAAGGAATTTCTCTTTATGAGATCGAATGTAGTGCTGGTAAGGAATTATCTCCTTTATTCATTAATGCTTTATTAGCAGAAGTTGAAAAAATATTTAATCTGAATGGTTTTCAATTAGAAGGTTTTTCTCTATTAATTAATCAATTGAATGTTGAAAATGGCAAGTTAAGATTGCAAGGCAATGCGGGAATTAGTAGTTTTCCCTCTGTATAAGGTTAAGTATAGAAAAAATATACTTAAATAAAAAATGTATGGTGATTCTCTTAGTACAGAACAAAAGTTGAAAAAGTAAGGTTGATTACTGATTATTGATAAAGAGTGGTTCGTTGTTGATATGGTCTATTTAAAGAGGCGATCGCATTTTGTAAGGTTTCTACTTCCATAAATGTCCCTCCTTTTGCTCCTGCCATAGTGGTAATATGTTCTTCCATTAATGTCCCGCCAATATCGTTACAACCCCACCTCAAGGCTTCTGTAGCTCCTTGTAAGCCTAGTTTTACCCAACTTGGTTGATGGTTTTTAATCCAATTGCCTAAGAAAATACGGCTAACTGCTGTTAGTAATAAAGTGTTTTCTAAATTTGGTTGATCTCGATTAACTCGACGACGTAGGGGTAAAGGTGCTTCTTGACCAACAAAAGGTAGGATAATAAATTCAGTTATTCTACCGAGATATTGATTATTAATAGCTTTTTTTTGGAGCGATCGCAATTTATCTAAATGTTCAATTTGTTGTCTTGGTGTTTCAATATGACCAGATAACATAGTGCTAGTAGTAAACATTCCCAAACTATGGGCAAGACTAACAATTTCTAACCAAGTTTTACTATTAATTTTTTCTGGACAAATAATCTTTCTGATATTATCATCTAAAACTTCTGCTGCTGTACCGGGTAAGGAGTCAACTCCTGCTTTTTGTAAGGCAATAATTACCTCTTGATAACTAATATTATCTTCCCTAGAAATAAACTGTATTTCTTGAGGGGAAAAAGCGTGTAAATGCAGTTGAGGAAATTCTGACTTAATTGTTTTTATTATGTTTAAATAATAAGCTAAAGAAGTACCATTAATTTTAGCATTAGGATTTAGTCCACCTTGCATACAAATTTCTGTAGCATTACGTTTGATCGCATCTTTAACTTTAGCCATAATTTGCTCAGTATCTAGCCAAAAAGCACCATTTTCTCCTTCATCTCTACGAAAAGCACAAAAACTACAATGTTGTTCGCAAATATTAGTAAAATTTAGATTCCGATTAATTACATAAGTTACTGTATTTCCCGCTTGTTTTTGTCGTAATAAGTCGGCAGTTTTTCTGATATTTTCAACAATGTTTTCATCAGTTTGAGTTAGAAGAATTATTCCTTCTTCAACTGATATATCAATTTCAGCAATAGCCTTATTTAAGATAGTTTTTATAGTCATGTGTTATTTATTATTTGTTGTTTTTTGCTTTTAGAGGTTAGCAGTTAGCTTTGTATATCTTAAATTCCGCATTCTAAATTTTCAATTATTTATTAATTTTTCACAGTTAATTTTGTTATAATTTTCTTGGCTAGTTATTAAAGAATTTTCTGTTAATACCCATAATTCCTGTCTATTCTCTTTGTTGTCTTCTTTTTCTCGATTAATAACTACTTTTAATTCTTTTTTATCTAATACTCCTGACACAAATTCTTTATATTCTAGGTTATCATTTAATTGTTTATTTTGGCTTAGTTGTGATACTGCTATAACTCCGGTCACACTATAATCATAGGCAATTAATAACTGTGCAGTTTTTTTGATTTCTGAATTTTTGTCATTTTCAAAACAATAAGACCCCGGTTCAAGTTGTTGTATGTTTTCACTTGTTAAAGGTGTAGGTAAAATTTCTGATTGAATTTCTTGATTTTCTTGATTATTTTTATCACAGCTAATTAACAAAAATAAACTAATAGTTAATAATATGTATTTTATTATTTTTAGTGACATTTCATATTTTACTCATGGTAGTTTTCAGCTTAATAGACCACAGTAACAATATTACTAGGGTGCGTCAAATTATTATTTAAGTTTTTTATTAAGAATTGATTTATTTGACGCATCCTACACCTACACCTATACCTAATTTTTTTGTAGTTCAATTACTTGAAAAGTGCTGTAAATAAAATTTAACTAAAGAAAAATAGTTTTTCCTGCTTCTGCGGATTGACGTACAGCATCTGCTACTTTTAAGGCATAATAACTATCTTGATTAGATACATATAAAGGTGATTTTGTCAATAGATGTTTTAAGACTAACTCTGTATCTTTTTTAAATAAACCTCGACGGGAAGGAATAAAAATTTCTTGCTCGCCTTGTGCATTAATTAAATTACCTTTATCTCCCTTAAAAATTAATGTTCCTTTTTCTCCATGTATTTCAAAATCTCGGTAAGATTGCCAAAATTTATCGCCTTTACCATAGATAATATCAGCAATTAATCCATTATCAAACTTTAATTGTGAATCACATAAACAAGCAGAATAATATGGAGAACTATCTATATTCCAAAATTTAGATTGACAACTAACAGAGTTAACTTTACCAAATAAATTAGTAAAACGATGAATCCGAGAAACAGCAGCCACTAAAGGAAAGCCATATAAATCATGATTATAAGTCCATTTTACTGGTGCGGGATTATCAATTTTTACAGTAATATATCGAGCATAAAAAACTTTACCTATTTGCGGTAAAAATTCTTGAATTGTTTGATGCAATCCACCAATTATTTCTATATGTTCAACGTGAAGTAATAAATTTTTTTTCTTCGCTAAATTAATTAAATCTTCCGCTTCAGCTACATCTAAAGAAAGGGGATATTCAATTAATACGTGCTTGTTAGCATTTAAGGCTGCATGGACAATCTCTCCATGTTGCTTATTAATAGTACAAATAATTACCAAATCTAAATCTGGCAAATTTACTAACTTTTGCCAAGAATCAAGATAAGATACCTCATATTTAGCGGAAAAATCCTGATTTCTTCCAGTAAATCCTACTAAACAAGCTCTATCATCTCCTTGTAAAGCTTCAGCACGACGACAAGCAGCAAAACCAGTACCAACTATACCAACTTGCAAAGGACTCTTGAGATAAGTAATATTACTCATGTGATTATTTGCTCTGTAGTCAATAATAACTATTTATATATAACTATAATTAATACTAATATATAGAGGTATTTTCATAAACAAAATCATATCTAATTAGCCCTGAATCTCTTGTCGTTACTTACATCTAGGTACTAGATATTATAAAGGTATAGCTAAGTACATTTTACTTAGGCAACATAAGAAAATCTTATGTTAATTTTGTTTAACAATTTCATTTCTAATGCCATTACAATAGTTGTCCTTTTTAATTTAGTATCAGATATGAAGCTTAAATAATAGCTTGGTAGTGATAAAACAACTGCCTTTTTCTTGAGAATCAATTATAGGAGACACACTAATGGCAACTTACAAAGTAACTCTCAAAACTCCCGATGGCGCACAAACTATTGAAGTACCTGATGATGAGTACATATTAGATGCTGCTGAAGAGCAAGGTTTAGACTTACCCTACTCTTGTCGTGCTGGTGCTTGTTCTACTTGTGCTGGCAAAATGGAGTCTGGTACAGTAGATCAATCAGATCAATCTTTCTTAGATGACGATCAGATTGAAGCTGGTTATGTTTTAACCTGTGTAGCTTATCCT
Source organism: uncultured bacterium (assembly GCA_964413275.1). Lineage (GTDB taxonomy): Bacteria > Cyanobacteriota > Cyanobacteriia > Cyanobacteriales > JAABRE01 > JAABRE01. Next base: position 4,601 of record CAYPSO010000057.1, read on the forward strand.
ACATCAGATTGCACCATTCTTACTCACCAAGAAGAGGAACTTTACTAAGCCATTTTTCAGCAGGGAAAAGCATCAATTCTTGGGTTTATTCCCTGCTTAATCTTGAGGCAGTAATTCTAAGACTTTTTTAGGTGATAATTTATCTTTAAACCAGACTATTTTAATTGGTAAATCAGTAAATTTCACTCCAGCTTTTTCTAAATTTAACCGTTCAGAAATCGCAATAATAATATTATCTATATGGGCATTTCGCAATTGAGCGAATTTTTTTTGTAAATATTCTGGTCGCCAATAACCGATAATTTCTAATAGTATATCGCCCTTATCTGGATGTACTAAACGGAAATCTGGGATCATCACGCTACCGGGTAAAGGTACTAAATCAACTTCCCTTTCTAAACGCCATTCGGTCTTTTCCTTTAACCAACGTTTAGCGAAGGATTCTTCTAGCATACTGTCATAGGGCTTTTGAGGCGGATAATGACTTACTAAACCACAATCATCATTTAAACTAAAATAGCCTATTTTCAAGTTACCCGTATAAAAGTCTTTATTTTGTAATTTAGCCTTGAGACTCCATTTACTCACATGAAGCAATGCTGGTATCATTTTGGCTAAGGCTAAACCATAACGGGTACTCGCTTTAAACAGACTATTTGGCCCATCTATAGTAATAGTAAATCCCGTATCGGCATCTCCTTCGATATAGGACATTAATTGAAATAGTTTAAGATAACGAAATAATAACTTATATTCTCCGGGATCGTTGCGATGAGCATTAATAATAATATGAGAAGCTCGATAAAAAATTCCTTGGACTTGAGAGAGGTTATAACGATGAATTAAATCTTCTGGAGTTGGAGTTTCAAAGTTCGTTAGAATACGATTATCTAGTAAATCGGCATAAAGTCCTTTTTCTACTTCTAAAGGTAACACTTCTCGTTTAAGTTCATTACTCAAATTAGCTGCGACTGCTTCCAATGTTTTTTCTCGATGGAGAGGAATTGGCGTTAAAGTTGTAGAGTGAGAAAAGACTTTTTTTCTTAATAATTGTGGTTCTATGGGGCTAACAATTTCTAAGGTAGAAAAGCTACTTTTAAGTATATGGGCAAATCCCCTTTTTAATTTATAATCCGGGTTTTCTCCTTCTAATTCTATTAAATTTTGGTTAAGCTCTGCTTGAGTTTTACCAATACAATCTTGAAAACAATTAATATGATCGTTAGCAATCGAAAGCATTGCGCTATTAATTGATATTCTTTTAGGAATAGTAGTTTCTCCTTGTTGTCGATAAATTAATAGTTCGCTAGGTAACATTAAATCTTTATTTTAATTAGTAAAATGTTAAAAATGAATGAAAATAATTTTACTATCTATAAGCCACTAGAATGTAGGCCAGATAGTTTTCAAGGCTGGTATCAACAGGGTAGTAAACTACGGGAAAAAGGAAATTATCAAGATGCTCTTTTTTGCTTTGAAAAAGCTTTAGTATATTATGATCGTGATTATTGGGCTTGGTATCATCGGGGTGCTATGTTAGAAGAATTAAAACGCTATGAAGAAGCACTAGAAAGTTATCAACAAGCTACGGAAATTATACCTAATAATTATTGGTCTTGGTACGATCAAGGTTGTGTTTTTCAAAAATTAAACCAACATCCCGAAGCTATTGCTTGTTTTGAGAAGGCTTTACAAAATCGTCCTGACGATTATTGGGCTATTTATCGTGAGGGAGAAAGTTGGAAGTGTTTGGGTAAATATGCTGAGGCTATTGCCTGTTATGATAAAGTCCTAAATATACGCCCTGAAGATTATTGGGCTTATTATCATCGTGGTGATGCTTATTATGGTTTAGGACAAAAAGAAATTGCTTGGGATAGTTATAATCGGGCTTTAAAGCTTAAACCAGATGACTATTGGGCAGGGCATCAAAAAGCTTTACTCGCTAAAGAATTAGGTAAATTTAGTGAAGCACTTAATTTTTATCAGGAAATGTTAATTATCGAGCCTGAAGATGCTAGAAGTTGGTACGAGCAAGCTTGTTGTTACTCACTTATAAACAAATTTGAAGAAGCTTTAAATAGTTTAAAAAATGCGATTAATCTTCGCCCAGAAAAATATTTAGAATTAGCTAATATCGATCCCCATTTAAACTCATTGAGAGAAAATGAGAAGTTTTATTTAATCATTAATTCTTGGGAAAACTAAGCTTAATTAATATTATTGAACAAAGTTAAAATCCTATTTCTTTACGAAATAGGATTTTTGCTAGAAATATAAAAAAGTTCAACCTTTAATTATTTAAGTTGCTTCTAATAGTTTTTTTTGGTGAATTATTGCCGCAACCGTAACAACTTCATCTTCAATCCGGTAAATAATTCTATAACTATAAACCGGTTTTTCTTTGATGTTTTCTTCTCCTAATTCGGGTACTAATTTCCCCTGTTCTGGTTCTTGATGTAAATATCTAGTTTTCATCAATATATCTTGTACCATTGCTGCGGCATAGGAAGGAGAATCCCTAGCAATATAACCGGCAATTGTCTCAACATCTTCTATTGCTTTAGCTGACCAAACTACTCTATAAGCCATTTACTTAATAAATTTTCAGCCTCATCTTGTTGCAGTCTTCCTTCAGTGTCTGCGATTTTTAATCCCTGATACACTTTCTGGAAAACATATAAGTGATAATGGATGTCTTCAACGGTACATTCATTTGGTAGTTTTCTCAATAGAGATTCTATTTTGTTTTTAGTGGTGTTCATATAGGTGTCTTAAGATATTAACAGAAGATATAAATTTTATAGTTCTATTCCAATTATAACCCAAGGATCGGAAATAGCTTAAAAAAATCTTTATATGTGACTTTTTATACTCTTTTTATCGATCCCTAACTTAAATAAAATACATTCATTTTCGTTTATTTAATGGTTATTATTACTTATTTGTAAAGAATTTGAAATAATTAGAAACAAAAAATTCTTTAACAGGAAAAGCTAAATAAGTCAAGGGATTGATACTAATTATAATATTACGAAAATCCCTTTTCGCTGAATTAACGATTTGCTTGGCTACCCAATCCGCAGACATGATCCCAATGGGATTAAGATTGCTTTTAAATGGGCCCAAAATAAGTTTACGAATTACACAGGGAGCATCTAAACGACGTAAAGTAACTAAATCACCCAAAGTTCTTTTAGTTAGTTCGTATAATGGGCTAAAAGCCGGGTTTACTTCTGCTTCTGAGGTATTTACCCAAATTTCTTTTTTAACAATGTCTTGATTAGTTTTAATTGTGCCTAAAAATAATTCTATTAAACGAAAACTAGAAAAAGCATTTGTTTCATAGGATTGTTTAATGGCAATTTTATCTTTTTTTCCATGAACATTTATGCCATGATTAATTATTAAAATATCAATTTTTTCTAATTCTGATTGTAAAGCTTCTTCATCTCCTACTTGCCAATTAATAGTTTTTATTGGTAATTTTTCCCCATTATTATCTATGACGATTTCCTGATTACTAGAACTAAAAGCAGTAACTTTTGCTCCAGCTAAATGGAGATATTTTAATAAAGATTGTCCTAAAGTTCCTGATGCTCCAGTGACTGCAATTTTCTTTCCTTTTAATGATAAAGCTGTACCTAATACTTTATCAACTAAAGTTAATGTGCCACAAAAATAAGCGTTTTGATTATCAAAATGATGTCGCCAATGATAAGGGCGATTTACCAACCAATTAGCCGGTAAACTGGTAAAATCTCCGGGGCGATGGGTAATATCGGTTAATTCATCAGCATAAGGTACACCAAAACCACGAGCGATCGCCCCAAATAAAAATGTTAAAGTATAGATCGAGCCTGCCCAAGCTGTCCATTGATAATTTAGGTTTGATTGGGAAACAATTAGCCAAGGTAGAATACTAAAACTTAGCATCACTAAAGATTCTGGTAAATCGTTATACCAGTGAGCTTGTCTATAAATAGTGTCGCTAACCACAGATAAATCAGGACGAAATACTCGATGATGCCAACTATGAAGGCGATAAAGAGGTTGCCATTGATGAGCAAGGACATGATAACAGTCTCGAACTAACTCTACCCAAAAGATAGACAATACTAAGATTACAAAAGCATTTAACATTTTTTATCAAAAACCAAATTTTATTTTTTTATTGTATCTATGTTTTGCACTTAAAATTATATAGCGGTTAGCAAATTAGCGATTAGCTGTTAGCTTCATCCTTCCTCCTTGCCAATTCATAATTCATAATTCATCCCTCATCCTTACCTTGTTTTTTCTTGAGTTTGAAAACGACGAATATTAGTAATCATTACTGGAATAATTGCTAATAATAAGATAACTGCGATCGCACTTCCTCGACCAAAATTACGATAATTAAACATTTCTTTAATCATGCGACTAGCAATAACTTCTGTGCCTTGATTTCCTGCTGTCATCACAAAGACAATATCGAATACTTTTAAAACTAAAATTATTACCGTTGTTGCTACTACTGTAATAGTGGAACTTATCATGGGAATAATAATTCTCCAGAAAATTTGCCACTCATTTGCTCCGTCCATTTTAGCCGCTTCAATCACATCTTTAGGAATACCTTTAACTGCGGCTGAAAGTATTACTAAACAAAAGCCAGTTTGTAACCAAATCATAATGGCAATTAAGGCAAAATTATTAAAGGATTTTTCCACTAACCAGCCCACTGGCTCAAATCCTAAACTGGTTATAATGCCATTCAGCAAGCCAATTTGAGAAGAATCTACTGGACGATAAGCATAAATAAAACGCCATATTACACTAGCACCCACAAAAGAAATCGCCATCGGTAAAAAAATCAGAGATTTAGTTATTTTTTCATAGCGAACTTTATCCATCAAAACCGCTAAGACTAAACCTAAACTAACGCTAATTCCTGTTACTAATACTAGCCAAAGAATATTATTTCTAAAAGCAATTAACATGGTTCGATTAGTAAAAGCAAAAGAGTAATTTTCTAGGAAAACAAAATTTTGCGATCGCCCATCCATAAAACTAAGATAAATAGTATAAATTGTGGGTAAAATTAAATAGGCAGTTAATACCAACAAAGCAGGAGATATATATACCCAAGGTAGCCAATGCGATCGCCATTTTTGAGGTAATAAATTAACAGCATAATTCATGATATAAAAAATACCAATTACCCCACCACAGCCAAAAATAATTGCAAATAATACTGCTAAAATTTTTTGAATCATAATTTAGTTATTTGTTATTTGTTATTTGTTAGCGGTTAGCTTTTAGCTTTTAGCTTTTAGCTATTAACCATTCACTAAAAACCACGAACTACGCTCGCGAAAGCGACGGCGAAGCCTCCCTACCAACTACCAACTATGAACTACCAACTATTGTGGCCAACTATTTTCAATATTGTTTAAAACCGTATCCACATCAGAGCCGCCAACATAATCAACCACACCACTCCAAAAAGTCCCTGTACCCACCGCACCAGGCATCATATCCGAGCCATCAAAGCGTATGGTGTCTGCATCTAACAAAATTTGCGCAATTTGGCGGGTAATTTCATCTGGATATACCTCCACGCTCACTTGTTGATGAGGGCTAATATAACCTCCTAAACTCGCCCAAATTTCATGGGGTTTTTTAGTGGCTAAATATTCCATCAGCTTACGAGCTTCAGGAGTATCATTAAACATGGTAAAAACATCCCCTGCAACTAAAACAGGAAGACCAAATTCTGGTTTAATACCGGGTAGAGGAAAAATACTAACATCTGTGCCTAACTCCACATCACTAGGTAAAAAGGAAGTAATAAAATTAGCTTGACGATGGAGATAACATCCGGGGGGATTGTCGAATAATGGGGTAGGTGAATCACCAAAGGGGGTACTAATTACGCCGACTTTACCACCCCGTACATATTTTTCATTGAGAGCAATTTTGCCAAATTCTTGAAAGGCATTTTTCACACTAGGATGATTAAAGGGAATTTCATGGTTAACCCACTGATCATAAACTTTAGCACCAGCCGTCCTTAACATAATATCTTCAATCCAATCTGTGCCTACCCAACCTGTGGCATCTCCGCTTTCTATGCCTAAACACCAAGGAGTTTTACCTTCTGCAACCATACGATTGCTCAGGGCAGTCATTTCCTCCCAAGTTTTTGGTATCTGATAATTTGCCTGTTTAAAGGCTTCGGGGGAATACCAAACTAAACTTTTCACCGAAGCTCGATACCACAAACCGTATATATTATTATTAATTGTGCCTAGTTTTAACCAATCTTCTGAATAAGCCTCTTTTAACTGAGCCACATCAATAAAGCTATCAATGGGAATTAATTTACCTTCCTTAGCAAAATCCGCCATTAAACCGGGTTGAGGAAACATGGCAATATCCGGTGCATTTCCCGAATCTACTCGAATAGGCAGAAGGGTGGCAAAAGCATCTGTGCCTTCATAAACTACTTCGATGCCTGTTTCTTCTGTAAAAGGAGCTAAAGCTTGTTCTAATTTCTCCTGTTGCTCGCCAATAATTACTCCCAGAATGGTAACTTGTGGTTTATCTGTTGTAGATTCTGTGTTACAACCAAACATTAAACCAGTGAGAGTAAGGGTAAGGGTAATATTTTGTGTTAATTTTGAGATTTTCATAATTTATCTATTGTAAATTATTGGATTTTCCTATTGATAAACCACATTGGTTGGATGCGTCAAATGTTAAGACAGATTAAAATATTTTGAGATTTGGAATTGAAAAAAATCATGATTAATAATTTGTATCCGCTTATCAATTTTATCTATAATTCATTAATCTTAAAATTGCTGTAATTCTTGATATAATTAGGTTCTATAGAAAATTAATAAATTAGGGGTAATTCTATGAATGCTTATAAAAAATACGCAACTATTGATAATTCTCAACCATTAGTTTTGGCTGATTTACCATTTAAACCGGGACAAAAAGTAGAAGTAATTATCTTAATCGAAGATGAAGAAGAAACAGAATTAAAATACATCGATCCCCATGAAACCCCAACAGAACAAGTTGTAGAAGGGATTTATCAAGGTTTAGAAGAAGTTTTGACGGGTAAAACAACTCCTCTTGAGCAAATGTGGGAGGTAATTGATTTATGAATAATCAACCATCTTTGATTAAAATTGAGCTTACACTACGCTTTAAGAAGGATTTACGAGAATTAGCTAAACGTTATCGATCAATTCGTACAGATATTCAACCTTTAATTGAGTAACTTTTATGAACTCAATCCTAAATATATCAAAAAATATTAATATTTTACGCTCGTTTCTGTTTGCTTATCAAAAAGATGAATATGACTTAAATCAAAACTTAATTGAATCCTATCACCAACTTTGATTGATGAACGAGGATCGACTCTAGCGACAAAATCTTGATTATCAGTAGTATTAAGATACAAAATAATCTCATTACCCATCATTTCTTTAACAGATACTGTTGCTTTTACTAAAGCAGGATAAATACCCGGAGATTGATATTTAGGATCGTAAATATTTTCAGGACGAATCCCAAAGATATAAGAATTACTCTGATATTGTTCGTATAAAGATTTTAATTGTTCGGGTATTTCTAAACAAAAAGCCTCATTTTTAAGACACAAATTTCCAGATTCTATAACTAAATTAACCTCAAAAAAGTTCATTGCTGGACTACCAATAAAACCAGCTACAAATATATTATTAGGATGATTATATAAATTTTCTGGAGTATCAATTTGCTGTAATATTCCTTGATTCATAACAGCAATTCTGCTTCCCATGGTCATCGCTTCTACTTGATCGTGGGTAACATAAATAAAAGTAGTGTTTAAATTTTGATGAAGCTTACTAATTTCTGTTCTCGCTTGTACCCTTAACTTAGCATCCAGATTAGATAAAGGCTCATCCATTAAAAATACTTCAGGCTCACGCACAATTGCCCTACCTACTGCCACCCGTTGGCGTTGCCCTCCAGATAATTCCTTGGGTTTGCGATGTAATAAATGCTCAATTCCTAATTGTTGGGCTGCGGCTTCGACACGAGATTTAACTGCTAATTTTCCTTTACCCTGTAATTCTAAACTAAAAGCCATATTTTCATAGACACTCATGTGAGGATATAAAGCATAAGATTGAAATACCATAGCAATATCTCGATCTTTAGGAGATAAATTATTTACTAACTTGTCGCCAATATAAATATTACCCTCAGTTATTTCTTCTAAACCAGCTAAAAGCCTCAGAGATGTTGTTTTACCGCAGCCGGAAGGCCCAACAAAAACTAGAAATTCTCCATCATTAATATTAAGATTTAGGTGATTAACTGCAATAAAATCATCAAATCTTTTGCTTACGTTTTCAAAGATTACGCTTGCCATTTTGTCTCATAATTGCCTATCTTCATCCACACCTTATCGTTATTTTTCCATTGATGCAAGGAGATAATTTTGAAATAAGTAATTACTGTACAATTAATATTTATATTTTCATAGCATATAACCAATGACTAATGACAAAAAACAAATAACTTATAAATATTATTGGTGTGATGTTTTTACTGAGGAAAAATTTGGGGGAAATCCTTTAGTTGTATTTCCTGATGCTCGAGGAGTTTCAACACAACAAATGCAAAAAATAGCTAAAGAATTTAATCTTTCTGAGACAGTATTTGTCTTACCCCCAGAAAATCCTCAAAATTTTTGTCGTTTGCGTATTTTTACCCCAAATAACGAATTACCTTTTGCTGGACATCCTACAGTCGGCACAGCTTACGTTTTAGCCGCTATAGGGCAAATTCCTTTAGAAAATGAAGTTACTAAAATTATCTTTGAAGAAGGAGTAGGAGATATTCCTATCACTATTTTTAGTCAAGATAAAAAACCATTTTATACTCAACTTACCGCCGCAAAATTACCAGAAATTGGCTCTGCGCCACCATCAATAGATATTCTTGCTAATCTACTTTCCTTAGAAATAACTGATTTTTTACAGGCTGATGACTATCCTCAAGCTATTTCCTGTGGAGTACCTTTTTTATTTATTCCTTTAGTCAATCGAGATGCTTTAAAACGAGCTAAATTAAATCAAGAAATATGGCAAAAATTCTTAGCAGAATATTGGGCTCCTCATATTTATATATTTACCTACGAAACAGAATTATCAGACAGTCACATTAGAGCGAGAATGTTTGCTCCTGCTTTGGGCATTGTTGAAGATGCTGCAACTGGCTCGGCTGCCACAGCTTTAGCTGGTTATTTAGGCTTCCGAAATTCTTTTCAAGAGGGAATATTAAAATGGCAAATAGAGCAAGGTTTTTTCATGGGAAGGCCAAGTATTTTACAGGTTGAAGCTGATAAAAAAGCAGGAAAAATCACTCAAATTAGAGTAGGAGGAGCATCTGTTTTATTTAGTCAAGGGAATATATATTTATAACATAGGGTTTACTGAAAAAATTGGTTGGTTAAGGTGAGTATTCAGTATTCAGGAGACAGGAGACAGGAGATAGTAGTTAGTAGTTAGTAGTTAGTATTCAGGAGATAGTAGTTAGTAGTTAGTATTCATCCTTACCTATTACATATTACCTATTACCTAACCCCCAATCTCCGCTCTTCTCTAATTCCCCAATCCTCCAATCCCCTCTTACTTCTTACTTCTTACCTCTTACCCATTATCTCTTATCTCTTACCGAATTCCCCAATCACCTAACACTTAATACCTTTTGCGTAACGTCAAATATCAGTTAATAAATAAGGTTATCAATACCTTATTCATCTTCACTTGCTTTTACTAAAATTTCTTGGAGTACCGGAGATATGTTACTATCCAAACGTCCTACTCTGATAAATTCAGCATAAGTATCTGCTTCAATATCTAATAATTTTTCCCGCAATTGTTCCATATTAATATCTAATAATTGGGGATATTCTTGCTGCATTTTTTTAATATCTTCTTCTACACTTAATAATTGACCTTTAACTAATTCATGTTGATAACGAGAAAATTCTTCATCAAATTCTGGAGAAGATTCTAACTTTTGTAAATAATTTAATACCCGATTTAAAGCTACACGACGAGCTAATTGTTCGGAATATTTTTGTCTTAAAGGTTGATCCCCAATTAAGTTTAGTTTTTCAAGGAAAAATTTTGTAGTTAAACCTTGGATTAAAAGAGTAAATAAAACCACTCCAAAAACTGTGTCAATAATTTCTTGACGACTTTGTAATATTATGGGAACACTTAATGCTAAAGCAATAGAAACAGAACCTCTTAAACCTCCCCACCATAAAACAGTTTGCTCTGGTAAAGTTATTTTTATTTCAGTAAATAGATTACTAAAATTACCTAGACCATAAATAACAACAATTCTGGTAATAAGTACAAAAATAATAGCAACTAAAATTAAATCCCAATTACTAGCTAAACTCGCAAATTTAATTTGATCGCCTATTAAAAGAAATACAATAGAATTTACAAAAAAAGCTAGAAATTCCCAAAATTCAGATACCAGTAATCTAGTTCTAGGATTCATACCAATGCGAGAACCAAAGTTACCTAAAATAATCCCCACAGTAACTACACCAATTACACCAGAACCGCCTAATTCTTCAGTAATTAAATAAGTACCGTAAGCAGAAACTAAAGTTAACGATTGTTCGACTAAAGGCAAATCAAAACGTTGAGTTAAATAGGAAATTCCAAAACCAATTAAACAACCTACACCGACACCGACACCGACAAAAGTTGCAAATTTAACTATGGTTATAGATAAAGAAAAACCCTCATTACCCAAAGGTATTGCTACCAATAAAAGAAAGGCAACAACCGCTACACCATCATTAAATAAACTCTCCCCTTCCATTAAAATAGTTAACTTTTTACTAGCACCTAATTCTCGAAATAACGCCACCACAGAAACAGGATCTGTAGCCGATAAACTTGCACCAACGAGTAAAGCAGTAGCTAAAGATAAATCAGTAAAATAACTGAGGGGAAAAGCAATACCAATTACCGAAATAATAACCCCAATAACTGCAAATAAAATTACTGGTAGCCAATTCTCTTTGAGACTTCGCCAACGAATATTCCATGCAGCTTCAAACAGTAAAGGAGGTAAGAAAATTTCTAAAATTAATTCTGGAGAAAGATTAACTAATCTAATATCGACAAAAGCTAATCCTAAACCAACAATTACTAATAATAAAGTATAAGGAATTTCTCGAAACCAACTGAAAATTTTTGAAACTGTTGCTACACTTAAAGATACAGATAAAACCACTAAAAATTGTTCTAAACTATTCTCAATTGATGTTTCAGCTAAAAAATAGGGAATATTCATGAAAATTAAAATCTAATTTGTTGACTAATAAAGTTGACAATAATTATTAAAATTACTGTAAAAGGTGATATTTTTACTATTCATAATCAATGGAAATTTCACCTTGCCAAATTTTATCTTGTATTTCTCTAAAGAATTGTGCTTCTGCCGGTGTTACTTTTTTGTCAGCATAAATAACTGCTTTAATATCATCACTTTCCTGACGAGATAGTTTGCCATCGGCTAAAGCTCTCTCAATCATTGTTTTAAGTTTTGATGTATCTTCCATAACTATAATTATGTTAATTTTTATAATTACTTCAAAAAAGTCACAAACATATTATCACTTATAGTAATAGCAGTTAGCTATCAGCTAACTGCTATTACCCCGAAGGCGGTCAATTAGTAGTTATATCGTTAGTTAAACTATAAATTTTTTGGGTTTCCAAATGTTTACAAATTTCTGTGGGTACAAAAGAAGAAGTAGGTAATTTTTCGCGATCAAGTTGAACTTGAAGACCAATCATCGGATCGTCACCATTAGAGATTAAAAATTCAAGCTTTTGGATATTTTGCCAAGAAACTAATTTATCTAAAATACTAGCAATAGCCTGTAAATAGGGATGATTGCAATTTTTATACCAATCAGAAGAGGTTAGGTTTGATTGATCGAAACCGAGATGTAAAGTAAGATCGGGAGTACCAAAAACTGCGATCGCCACTGGTCGAGCTTCTTCTTGTAATAATAGATGATGGGATTGAGCCAGACTACGCACATCCTCTAATTTTTGATAACGTTCAGTTACTGATTTAACAGTCTTATCCCAAGTTATGGCCAAAGTAATTAAATAGGTTTGTAATAATAAATGGCCTAACTTTTTCGCCTTTGTTGCCAGATAAATTGTATTGTAATCGTTAGCTTCAATTAACAAAGGTACGCGGTCAACAACTTCCAAACCATAACCTTTTAAACCTGCAATTTTACGAGGATTATTAGTAATCAAATTAATTTTTTTCACCCCCAAATCATTGAGCATTTGTGCACCCATGCCGTAATCTCGCAAATCTGCCGGAAAACCTAAACGCTCATTGGCTTCTACCGTATCTAAGCCCATATCTTGCAAAGAATAGGCTTTGAGCTTATTAATTAAACCAATTCCCCTGCCTTCTTGACGGAGATAGACAACCACACCACGACCTGCATTTTCTAGCATTTTTAAAGCTGCTTCTAACTGCATGCGACAGTCACAACGAAGAGAGCCTAGGGCATCACCAGTGAGGCATTCCGAGTGCATTCTCACCATTACTGGCTCATCAGTAAACTCGGCAGGCTCGCCTTTTACAATGGCCACATGCTCTGTATTATCAAGGGTATTACGATAACCATAAATTTTAAAATTACCAAACTGAGTTGGCAAATCAGCGACAGTTTCCCGCCAAACAAAGCGATCGTGTTTTAAGCGATAACTAATCAAATCAGCAATACTAATTAATTTAAGATTATGTTTTTTAGCATATTCAATAAGTTGGGGCAAGCGAGCCATCGAGCCATCACGATTTTGAATCTCGCAAATAACCCCCGCCGGATACAACCCCGCTAATCTAGCTAAATCTACAGCCGCTTCAGTATGTCCTGCTCTTTTTAAGACTCCACCAGTTTTAGCACGAATGGGAAAAACATGACCCGGACGACGTATATCCGTAGGACGAGTAGCTTGATTAATTGCCACCTGAATAGTGCGAGCCCTATCTTCGGCTGAAATTCCCGTAGTAACACCAACTTCAGGAGAAGCATCAAAGCTTACCGTAAAAGCAGTTTGATTGCTATCCATATTGTTACTTACCATCAAAGGTAAGTCTAACTCATCTAATCTTTCACCAGTCATGGCTAAACAGATTAATCCTCTAGCTTCTGTCGCCATAAAATTAATCATATCTGGGGTAGCAAATTGGGCAGCACAGATTACATCTCCCTCATTTTCCCGATATTCATCATCTACGACTACCACAGCAAGACCAGCTTTAATATCAGCTAAAGCAGCATCAATTGAATCAAATTGAAATGAATTATTTTGCAGCGTTTCCACGAATAATCTAACTATATTAAAGTTTTTTGACTTGACAATTCTATTTTAACAGGATCGAGGTAATGACAAATAAGTAAATTTAATCTTAAAATGCAGCAAAAGTTCTAATTAAAAATAGTAGGAATATTAGGTCATGGGTGATAATGAACGTTTATCAGTGGGTATTATTGGAGCTTCAGGATACGGCGGTGTCCAGTTAGTGAGGATGTTGACAGAACATCCCAAAGTTGAACTTACCTATTTAGGAGGAGATAGCAGTGCAGGTAAACAATTTGCAGAACTATATCCTCATCTGGGCCATAGGATTGAATTAGGTATTGAAGCAATTGACATTGAAACAGTAGCACAAAGGTGTGAAGCTGTTTTTTTAGGTTTACCTAATGGTTTAGCCTGTAATATCGCTCCCACTCTGATTGAAAAGGGTTGTAAAGTTTTAGATTTATCAGCAGATTATCGCTTTAAAGACTTAAATACTTATACTAGTTGGTATAAAAAAGAACGTAGCGATCGCGCTACTAATGCTAGTGCCGTTTATGGTCTTCCTGAACTATATCGAGATAAAATTAAAACCGCAAATTTAATCGGTTGTCCGGGTTGTTATCCCACTGCCAGTTTACTGGGTATTTCTCCTTTACTTAAACAGGGTTTAATTTTACCAGAAACAGCCATTATCGATGCTAAATCCGGTACTTCTGGGGGTGGCCGTCAAGCTAAAGTTAATATGTTATTAGCAGAAGCAGATAATTCTGTAGCTGCCTATGGAGTTGCAGCACACCGCCATACTCCAGAAATTGAGCAAATTTGCAGTGATTTAGCCAGTCATGAGCTTAAAATACAATTTACTCCCCATTTAATGCCCATGGTACGGGGTATTTTAGCTACTATTTATGCAACTTTGCGAGATCCGGGTTTAGTCAGAGATGATTTGATTACCATTTATAATGCCTTTTATCGTAACTCTCCTTTTGTAAAAATTTTACCTAATGGCATTTATCCTCAAACAAAATGGGCTTGTGGTACAAATTTAGCTTATATTGGCATTGAAGTCGATCGCCGTACCGATCGTGTAATTATTATGTCAGCTATTGATAATTTAGTTAAAGGTCAAGCAGGCCAAGCCATACAATGTTTAAACCTGATGATGGGTTGGGATGAAACTTTAGGTTTACCTCAATTAAGTTTTTATCCCTAGTAAGATTTTGGAGTTCATAACTTGAATAGGGTGTAGGGTGGGAAATGCCTAAGATTATTTATGGATAACCATTTTAAGCTTTCAGTAGGCATTGCCCACCAGATATTTAATTTTGCACAGGTACTTACTAAGCTGTTGTGCATTTAAACGGGGATATTAGTAATTTCCTCCTGCCTTCTGCCTTTTTCAACAACCAAATTTAAAAGCGTGACAGCTTACTATTGCCGGTGGAATTTTAAAACTTTAAATCAAGTAATAATTCTGTACTTTTAACGAAAATGACAACACGATATTCTCGCTTTTCAAGTCGGAAAAATAATGAAAAAACAAGAATGGGATTTAATTATTTTTCTAATCAAGCTAGTAGTTTACCCGGAACAATTGAAATCAACGAAGAAGCTAAACCTTCGGAAATTGAGATAATAGACTACGAACAAAATCAAGCTACCCGTTTAGCAAATCTTACTCCAGAACAATGCGCTCCTTATCTAAATACGGAATCAGTTTCTTGGGTAGATGTATCTGGTTTAGGAAATAAAGAAACTTTACAACAGCTAGGTCAATTATTTAATTTACATCCCCTTGTTCTAGAAGACGTAGTGAATGTTCCTCAGCGGCCAAAAATCGAAGACTATCAAGATCAATTAGTAATTATTACCCAAATGGTAATGCTTAAGGAAAAAGAAGAAAGATTTTGGCTCGAACAAGTTAGTTTTGTGTTGGGTAAACATTACTTACTAACAATTCAAGAAGAACCAGAATGGGATTGTTTTAATCATATCCGCGATCGCCTTAAACACAATAAAATGAATGAGGTGATGAAACTCCTAACAGTTATTTCCACAATTTTTATTCCTTTAACTTTGCTATTATTTTAGTTTCTTACTTTTGGCGGCGGGGTTGGTTAAAAAATGTTTCTTTAATTAAATAAGATTAATATGATTAAAGTTTTGTTCTCACTTTTGATTTCTCTTCTTATTAGTTTAAATTTTTGGCTTCAGCCTGTAAATGCTAAACAAGTAAAAACAGAATCTGTTTCCCCTACAATTCTAGTTTGTTTCTCTGGGGGTCAAGAAATTCTTAGGAAAACTGTGATCGAAGGGCCATTTGCTGACGAATATAAATTTGCTCACGAAGTAAAAGTTATGGATGATAAAGGAGAATATCGGTTAAACTTTTCAGGCGGATTATGTATTATGGACAAAGGTGAAGTAACTGTTAAAAATCAGTTAAGTCTAAGCGATCGATTGCGTTGTTATTCTGGCTCGACTGAGATGGTTGCCTTTGAAGTGTACGGTCAAGAAACAACTATAGATGAATATTTAGAAGGAAGAACCTTTTTAGCAAAAGCTCACGGCAATTCTCTTAATTCTAGCTCTATTCATCAATATTTACTTTTCGGTGGGGGAGCTTGTCTTGGAGAGGAGACCAATTAAACGATAAAATTTTATTATTCCCGTATCAATTGTAGCTCTTCGGATATAAGGGGGAAAAGTGTTCATTTAGTAACATATCGTAGGGGCAGGAATCTTATTGCTGCCCCTACACCTTGAGATAGATAAATATCTCATTATTTTAGGAAAATGGTATTAGGTTTTAAAAACAGTTTTTAGCTCTTCAAGAAAACGCCAAGCAATCAATAGTTGAGTAAATCTAGTGGCCGATACAAGTTAGTGTTCCTCATTAGGAATCGCTGTATCAACCGGAATACCTGTAAAGTCAACAATATGTTTTTCTAGGATGGCAAAGGTTTGAGAAGACATCACCCCGTCTAAATGAATTGCGATGGCCTTTGCTGAAGCTGATAATGTAGGATAGAGCAAGTGGGTAAACTTGAAAAATCATTCATAATTAATTTATGGCAAATATTATAGAATACTATCGTTTTTGCCTTACTAATGCGTCGGCTCATCATGGCGGTGCGCCTCCTGCTCGTTGCACTTCACCAAAAAAAATAGGTGGATTATACCCACCTAAAACCACCGTCTAATTCAATTGTTCGACACATTTACCCTACTTAGTAATAACTAGCTATTAGTTGCAGAATAAGCATCTAAACCATAGGCAGGAGTGCGCTCACTATAATCAGTTTCTTCACCAGTAACACTTTTAGCGATTTGATTGAAGGATTCAGAATTCCAGTTACGCTCGTGAATAGGCTTAGTTTGCTCTCCTTTGAAATAAGCTTGAGTACCTAAAACTGCTGCTGCAACCCAACCAACTATAACGAAAGCGATTAATGCAATTAAAGTAGTCATAAAATTTATTCTCCTTGTTTATTTATTAACTTTTGTAACTTTATGTAAATAAATGTAACAAAGATTTGTAAACAATGTCAATGTACGGTAATGACGGTTTACCGCACCTTATGCTAAGTTGCTTTAATTGCTTCGTATATAATTCTTGGTTTTTGTCATTAGTCCTTTGTAAAATAAGGAATAACTAATAACGAACTTTGTTTAACGGGATTGGCGCGACTTGAACGCGCGACCTAGCGCTTAGGAGGCGCTCGCTCTATCCAACTGAGCTACAACCCCATAGTTTCGTCGATCATAACATATGTGGTCTTCAGGGAATTAGTGTAAGCTTGGACAAAAATTGAGATAAAAAGCTACAATGGGAATATTAGTCGTTTTAACGTTTAGAATAAAATCGAGATCAACATAATAAAATAAATTTTCGAGGCATTAATGGCAACGAATACAATTACTAACAATCCTGATAAAGAAAAAGCCCTAAATTCAGTCCTAAGTCAAATTGAGAAAAATTTTGGTAAAGGGGCAATTATGCGCTTAGGAGATGCTACCAAAATGAGGGTAGAAAATATCTCCAGTGGTGCGTTAACCTTAGATTTAGCATTGGGTGGTGGTCTTCCTAAAGGTAGAGTCATTGAAATATATGGCCCTGAAAGTTCAGGAAAAACAACTTTAGCTCTTCATGCACTTGCAGAAGTTCAGAAAGGCGGTGGAGTTGCAGCCTTTATTGACGCAGAACACGCTTTAGATCCTACCTATTCCAAAGCTCTGGGTGTGGATATTGATAATTTATTAGTAGCTCAACCTGATACCGGAGAATCAGCTTTAGAAATAGTAGATCAGTTAGTAAGATCTGCCGCAGTAGATGTTATCGTCATTGATTCTGTAGCTGCATTAGTACCAAGAGCAGAAATTGAAGGAGAAATGGGAGATCAGCAAATGGGTTTACAAGCTCGTTTGATGAGTAAAGCATTAAGAAAAATTGCTGGTAATATCGGTAAATCTGGCTGTACTGTTATTTTTCTCAATCAATTAAGACAAAAAATTGGTATTAGTTATGGTAATCCAGAAGTTACCACAGGGGGAACAGCCCTTAAATATTATGCTTCGGTGCGTTTGGATATTCGTCGCTCTCAAACACTAAAAAGAGGTAGCGAGGGAGAATATGGTATTCGGGCTAAAGTTAAAGTAGCTAAAAATAAGGTTGCACCTCCTTTTCGGATTGCTGAATTTGATATTATTTTTGGTAAAGGTATTTCTCGCATGGGATGTTTGTTGGATTTAGCTGAACAAACGGATATTATTAATCGTCGTGGAGCTTGGTATAGTTACGAAGGTGATAATATTGCCCAAGGAAGAGATAAAGCAATCATTTATTTAGAAGAAAGACCTGAATTAGCAGAGAAAATAGAAGTCTTTGTTAAAGAAAAATTAGAACTAGGAGAAGTGGTATTTGCCACAAGTAGTGATGATAACAACTCAGATGAAGCTGAATAAATGAGGTAAATAGGCAGAATAGCTGCCTATTTTATGATTTTTTTTCTAATTTCCACAAAAATATCATCAGTGCTACAACACCTACTTGTAAGGCAAGATTTGGTAAAATTGTGGATAGATCTTTACCTACCAATAATTGAGTGAGAAAAATAAAAGCACCAATAAAACCAGATGCACCAAAACCAAAATAAATAAACTTTCTTAAGCCTTTATATGGTGCTTTAGCTTCAGCTTTTAAATATTCGTATTGGTTAGATTCAGATTTTTTCATTAATTGCTAATATTGTGGGCAATAAGGGCTAAATATGAATTATAATCTAATTTCATTGCCGATGTAGCTCAGTGGTAGAGTAGCTGATTCGTAATCAGTTGGTCGTGGGTTCAAATCCCATCATCGGCTGTACATTACCAGAAATAGCAGCTACAGAAATTGCTATCTCTTTTTTAGTAATTAATCTTAACACCCTTTTAATAAGGGCTTATTTTCTCTTGATTTCTATTTTTTCTCAAAATCGCCTAATTGAGAACTCTTGAGATAATTAGAAATTATATTTGAACTATCTTAAATAGGTAAAAATCATCTTTATTTGTATATTTTTTAATCAGCTACTTTTTCAGCAAACCCTAATTCAGCAAACCCTAATTAGGCTGGATTAACCCACATCAAAGTTTGTCCATATTCAACAGGTTGGCCATTTTCTACTAGCACTTCCATAATTTCCCCAGAAAATTCAGCTTCAATCTCATTCATGAGTTTCATAGCCTCAATAATACAAACAGTTTGACCAGAGCTAATACGCTCTCCTACTTCTACAAAAGGAGATTCATCTGGTGTAGGTGAGCGATAAAAAGTACCTACCATTGGTGAGGTTATTTCCTTCCATTTTTTTTCAAGGGGAGAAGGAGAAGATAAATCAGTGATTGGTTCAACAGGATCAACGGGAGTAATAGGAGTAGGAGTTATACTAACAGGAGTAGTTGTAGGCATAGCTATAGTAGTTGTATTTGTTAAAGCTTGTCCACCTTTTTTAACAGTTAATTCAAACTGATCGTTTTTTAGAGTTAACTCACTAATATCAGTTTGAGAAATAACCTGTAAAAGTTCACCTAATTCTTTAAAATTTATAGACACAGACGAATCCTCAGTCATTTAACTTATCAATTATTAATTATTTATCTTCCACAAATATATTAGGGAATTGATATCCTTTATTTTTATCTACTATTCATTACTAACGATCAGTTGTCAATATAATTAAATACAAGACAACTGAACTACAATCCACAGATAACTATTTACTCTCTACCCAAGTAACTATCGTTACGAGTATCAATTTTAATTTTTTCTCCTATGGAAATAAATAAAGGAACCATTACCTGAGCTCCGGTTTCTACAATAGCAGGTTTGCTACCACCTGTTGCTGTATCTCCCTTAACTCCGGGATCTGTTTCTGTTACTTCTAAAACAACGGAGGTAGGTAATTCTACTTCGAGAATTACTTTATCCCAAAAAACGATGTTAACCTCCATTCCCTCTTTGATATACTTGACTCCATCACCAATTTGTTCGGGATTGAGGGTTGTTTCTTCAAATGTTTCCATATCCATAAAAACAAACTGTTCACCATCCTTATAGGTATGTTGCATAGTTCGTTTTTCTAAAGTAGCTTGAGGAACAGTTTCCCCAGCACGGAAGGTACGTTCTACAACGCTACCACTTTGGGCATTTTTCAACTTAGTGCGTACAAAGGCAGCACCCTTACCTGGTTTAACATGAAGGAATTCTACGACTTTCCAAACGGAACCGTCTAGTTCTATTGTTATACCCGGACGAAAATCATTGCTAGATATCATGAAGCTTTCTTAAAGGCTTAAACAAACAAGATTCAATTTTACAATGAACAATGGACAATTAACAGTTAGTTAGAAATTTACTGATATATTTAATTCTTGTATTAAGATAAAAAAATCAAACTGACTGGACATCTACTTTTTAAAATGACAGATTCTCTTAACTCTTTACCACCACAAAATATTGAAGCAGAAGAAGCCATTCTTGGTGGCATTTTGCTCGATCCTGAAGCTATGGGGCGAGTTATGGATATTTTAGTCAGTAACGCTTTTTATATTAAAAATCACCAACACATTTATCTAGCTGCCAGCAAATTATTTCAAAAGGGTTCTCCGACTGACTTAATGACGGTGAGTAATTGGTTAGCAGATCAAGGATTGTTAGAAAAAATTGGAGGCAATGCTAAATTAGCTCAATTAGTCGATCGCACCGTTTCTGCGGTTAATATAGATCGCTATAGCGAATTTGTCATGGAGAAATATATCCGCCGTCAATTAATTTCTGCTGGTAATGAAATTGTTGGTTTGGGATACGATACATCTAAGGATATAGAAACAGTTTTAGATCAATCAGAACAAAAAATCTTTAGTCTGAGCCAAGAACAACCTCAACAAGGCTTAACTTCCCTTTCTGATACTTTAGTCGATACATATACTAATTTAGAAGAATTACACGCCCAAACAGCCCTACCGGGTTTATCCTGTGGTTTTTACGATTTAGATGGCAAAATTGGCGGTTTTCAGCGTTCTGACTTGGTAATTATAGCAGGAAGACCGGCCATGGGAAAAACCAGCTTGGCATTGAATATTGCTTCAAATATAGGACAAATTCATAAATTACCTGTAGCTGTGTTTAGTTTAGAAATGTCTAAGCAGCAGTTGGCACAAAGATTAATTGCTAGTGAAGCAGGAATCGAAAGTAATAGACTTAGATCGGGTAGATTTACTCAAAATGAATATGAACCCTTGATGAATGCCATCGGCAATCTTTCAGCGATACCATTATTTATCGACGATACTGCCAATATCACAGTTATGCAAATGCGATCGCAACTACGTCGTTTGCAAGTAGAGCAAGGGGGAAAACTAGGCTTAGTGTTAATTGACTATTTACAATTAATGGAAGGTAGCACTAGCGATAATCGAGTACAGGAATTATCAAAAATTACTCGCTCCCTTAAGGGTTTAGCTAGAGAATTAAATGTTCCTGTCATTGCTCTTTCTCAGCTAAGTCGGGGAGTAGAGCAGAGAACCAATAAACGCCCCATGTTATCGGATTTAAGGGAATCAGGCTGTTTAAGTGGTGATTCACTGGTAATTATGGCTGACACGGGTGAGGAAATTCCTTTGCGAGATTTAGAAGGTAAATCTGGATTTGCTATTTGGGCATTGAATACAGAAACAAAAAAAATCCAAAGGGCAATTGTTAGTAATGCTTGGAATACAGGAATAAAACCTGTCTGGGAATTAACTACTAATTTAGGTAGAACTATCAAAGCAACAGCAAATCACAAGTTTTTAACTATTCAAGGATGGAAAAGATTAGATGGACTCGAAAAGGGAGAGCGTATTGCTTTACCTCGTCAAATTCCTTGTTCGGAATTGCAGACTATGGGAGATGCTGAATTAGCATTATTAGGACATTTAATTGGTGATGGTTGTACTCTTCCACGTCATGCTATTCAATATACAACCAGAGAATTAGATTTAGCAGAGATAGTTTCTAATTTAGCTACACAAGTTTTTGGCGATAGCATAGCACCTAAAATTAAACAAGAAAAAACTTGGTATCAAGTTTATTTATCTGCTAGTTATCACCTTACTCATGGTATTAAAAATCCTGTGAGCAAATGGCTAGAAAATCTGGGTATTTTTGGTTTACGCTCTCACGAAAAATTTATTCCTGGGCTAGTTTTTCAACAACCTCAAGAGGCGATCGCCCTTTTCTTACGTCATCTTTGGAGTACAGATGGCTGTATTAAATTAACAAAAGGTAGTTCATATCCAGCAATTTATTACGCATCTAGCAGTAATAAATTAGCCCAAGGAGTACAGATGTTACTTCTACGTTTAGGGATAAATGCCAAACTCAGAATTATTTCCCAAGGTAAAAAAGGACGAAATCAGATTCAAGTTTGGATTACAGGTAAATATGATTTAGAGAAATTTGTCAATCTTATTGGTGCAGTTGGTTTGTACAAACAAGAAAGTCTAGAATTAGTAAAGCAATATCTACAAAAATCTGGAAAAGCCAACCCCAACCAAGATGTAATTCCTCGCGACATTTGGCACACGGAAGTTAAATCTGCTCAACAACAACTAGCTATTAGCGATCGTCAATTGCAACAAGCTTTAGGAATTAGCTATTGTGGTACAAGCTTATATAAATACAATCTTAGTCGTAATCGCACCAAACAATTAGCAGAAATTCTACAGTCAGAAACTATTAATAATTTGGCTGATAGTGACATATATTGGGATGAAATTAAAGAAATTAAATTTGCTGGAGAAGAAAAAGTTTACGATTTAACTGTGCCAAATCTAGAAAACTTTACTACACAAGGGCTTTATGTCCATAATTCCATCGAACAAGATGCGGATTTAGTCATTATGTTATATCGAGATAATTACTATAATCCCGATTCTCCAGAGAGAGACTTAGCCGAGATTAATATAGCTAAACATAGACATGGGCCTACCGGAATTATTAAGCTAATTTTCCAACCTGAATTAACCAGATTTCTTAATCTAGCTAATCCAAATCGGCCATAATAGTTAGTAGTTAGTAGGGGCAGATGGGTATTCTGCCCGTACAGTAGTCAGTAGTCAGTATTCGGCTAATCGCTAACTGCTAATCGCTAACAGCTAACAGCTAAAAGCTAACTACGAAACGATCTGATTTTGTAATTTTTCTACCCAATCAGGCAAACCACCAAAATTAAGACGATAGCTCAAAGGATGAACAATTAACCTAGCCGTACTTTCATAGAGAATATCAATTTCAACTAAGCCATTCTCCCTAAGAGTTTTTCCTGTCGAAACTAAATCAACAATCGCCTCCGACATACCTGTAATTGGCCCTAATTCCACCGAGCCAGACAAAGGTACAATTTCCACAGGTAAATCCAAATTGCGAAAATAGTCCTTAGCACAATTAACAAATTTAGAAGCTACTCTACAATTAGCTGGTAAATCAATTGAACGCTTATAACTACTACTCGCAGGTACAGCTACAGACATTCGACAATAACCAAATTTCAGATCGATCAAGTTTGCAACTTGAGGTGCTTTTTCTCGCAATACATCATAACCCACAACACCTAATTGAGCTTGACCGTATTCTACATATACCGGTACATCTTGCGTTCTTACTAATAGAGCCTTAGCAGTATTGGTGGGATCGGCAATTTGTAATTGACGGTTGCTAGAATCAAGAAAAGCACTAAAATCTAAACCTATTTTCTTAAATAAATCAATACTATCTTTTAAAAGAGCACCTTTTGGCAAAGCTACAGTAATCATAAAATAAGTCAACAATGATAAATATTTAACTTTGTCTATGATATTATGATCCGGTTACTAAAAATAAGATTAATTTTATTGAAATAAATAAATTTATTTATTACTATTTATTAGTATTTAATAAATGATTATGCGTATTCTTTTAGTTGATGATGAAACTGAATTAACCGAACCTTTAAGTCGTGTTCTAAAAAAAGAAGGTTATCAAGTGGATGTAGCTAATAATGGAAAAAACGGACTAGAATTAGCTTTATCACAGGATTATAATTTATTAATTCTTGATTGGATGTTACCAGATAAATCAGGTATTGAAATTTGTCAAGAATTACGTTCTAACAATAAAATGACTCCCGTATTATTTCTCACAGCTAAAGATACCATAGATGACAAAGTGATGGGATTAGATGCAGGAGCAGATGATTATTTAATGAAACCCTTTGAATTAAGGGAATTATTAGCCAGGGTAAGAGCATTATTAAGGCGAAGTATGGAGCATATATCTTCTGAATTACAAACTATTAATCCTACCCAACAAACACACTTAAAAGTTGCCGATCTCGAATTAGATTTAGATAATCAATTAGCCTATCGTCAAAACAGAATAATTAACCTTTCTGACAAAGAAATTAAACTTTTAGAATATTTTATGTCCCATGCTGGACAACTGCTTACCCACGAGCAAATTTATCAATATTTATGGTCAGATCAACAGCAACCTAATAGTAATGTTTTAGCTGCATTAATACGTCTTTTACGCCGTAAAATTGAAAATCAAGGAGAAACTTCTTTAATTCATACTGTTTATGGTAAAGGTTATCGTTTTGGTGATTAGCGATTAGCGATTAGCAGTTAGCAGTTAGCAATTAGCCAACTACTGACGAATGTACGGGTGAACGCAGGGCGTTTTCATTCTCAAGTATAATTGGTAAATTAAAAGGCGATCAAGCCGT
>CAYPSO010000058.1:0-28801 GCA_964413275.1 uncultured bacterium
AGGTGAAATTCAGAAAAGATTTTACCAGATTTCATAATGGTAGGGTGTCGTTAGCTACAGCGTAACGCACCGTTACTGAAGTCTGCTGGGATATTTATTCCAAGAAATCACCTAAAGTCAGGAGAAGAAATTTGGATGGGCATTGCCCATCCAAGCAATTAAACTTTGATATAGTTATATATATCCATGTACTCTTGCCCAGGATTTTTCCAGGAATAGTCATACTCCATACCTTGAATCCTTAATTTCTCAAATTCTTCGGGATAAACAGAGTATAAACCAATTGCTCGATCCATTGCCGATTCTAAGGCATTTAAGTCAGTTTGATAGAATACATAACCATTGCGCTCTTCAGGGGGATGATTAGTGTCATAATCTCGGTCAAACACGGTACTAACTAAACCACCAACACCCCTTACAATGGGTACTGTACCATATTTTAAACTAATCATCTGGGTTAAACCACAGGGTTCATAGTTACTAGGCACTACAATCATATCTGAACCAGCATAGATTAAATGGGCTAATTCTTCATTAAAACCAAGCTCTAAATGACAATCAGGATTATTGTTTAAAAATTGTTTTTCATGCCAAAACCAAGAATTGATGTTCGCTTCAGTGGCAGAACCCAGTAAGACAAACTGCGCTCCTCGATTTAGGGCATAATACATGGCATGATGGACTAAATGTACGCCTTTTTGGTCATCTAAACGGCCTACATAACAGATAATCGGCTTATCTTCATCCCTGAGTAATAAACGCTCTCGCAGGGCTTTTTTATTCTTTTCTTTTCCTTCTAAATCAGTGATATTGTAATGATGGGGAATATATTTATCAACATCTGGATTCCAGGTAGCATAATCAATTCCGTTAAGAATACCTGAAAACTTGCCTTGATGCATATGCAAAGTATGACCTAAACCACAACTAATGTCACTATAGCGAGCTTCCCAAGCGTGGTGAGGAGATACGGTAGTAACATGGTTGGCATAAACGATACCACCTTTCATGCAATTTAAGGCTAAGGGATTAAAGTTATCCTGAAGGCGATCGTAACTAAAATAATACTCTTCGCGATATAATCCTGTCGCCCATAATACATTAGTACCAGCTATACCTTGATGTTTAAAGTTGTGGATGGTATAACATACCCTTTGATTCCACATGGAATGATGCTTATAAATTTCAAATAACATCACGGGTAATAAACCGGTTTGCCAATCATGGCAATGAATAATTTCTGGACGCTTATTACTGACTAAAAGAAATTCTAAAGCTGCTTTGCTGAAAAAAGCAAACCTCATGTGATCGTCTAAAGCACCGTAATAATGTCCTCGATTAAAGAAATTTTCACCAGAGTGGGGTTCAATAAAAAAACATACTTGCCCATGCACCCAACCACAAAATACCGTACAGTGAATCGCACCACCAAACCAAGGTACCCACAAATCTTGATAAGCTACATGAAGTCCCCAAATGTGATCGTAGCGCATACAATCATACTTAGGAAGAATAATCTCAACGCAATTTCCCCGAATTTCTAACTCTCTACTCAATCCATAAACTACATCCCCTAATCCGCCAACTTTGGCTACTGGCGCACATTCTGATGCAATTTGTACTATGTACATCCCTACTCCTCACCTTAACAAAACTTAATCTTTTTATGTTTTAACTCAAAAAAGGGTTGAATTCCCATGTCTTTGCTTTTTAAGGAGCAGATTTGGCTCTCATATCAACGATATTTAACTAGATTGATTAAAATCGATCCCCTATTGTTAGAGGATTACCATTCTTTATATCATTTTTTAAGATTCTTTAATAATTTTCGGTTACAACCAATTACCAACTAAAATAAAAGAAGCCCAGTAATAAGGACGATGATAATCTGTATCTTCGTATTCACTGAGGAAGGCTAATTGAACATTTCTAAGGGCTTCTGCTTTGCTCATTTGTGGCTTGCTGATTTGTTCATAAAAACGAATCATTAACTCAGCAGTAGAGGCATCATTAACTTGCCATAGACTAGCTAAGGTACTATTAGCTCCAGCACGAATAGCTACTCCAGCTAATCCTAAAGCCGCTCTGTCATCGCCTTTTGCTGTCTCACAAGCACTGAGTATTAGTAAATCTAAGGATTTAACCTTTGCTAATTCGTTAGTACGTAATAACTTATCTAAATCCTTAACGTTAATTCTGCTTTGCCAATCAAGGATAAAAGTTTCTTCAGGATTAGAACTAAATTTTCCGTGGGTAGCAAGATGAAGAATCCTAAAAGGAGAATTACTAATCTGAGTTTGCAAATTCTCTTGGGTAAAATCTTTATTGCTAAGGGTTTGACTATCGTTTAGTTGTTGCCCTACTTCTTCAATCTCGAATTGAACATTATCCAGGGGCGCTAATCCCTCTTGCTGAAAACTAGGTGCATCAGTAGCTCCCGCCACAAGCACACCAAGGGAGCGATTATCTTTTTCTTCTGGTTGAATTAATTGTAAACCGGGGGTAACAGCAATGGCATACCTTTGGATTAAATAGTTGTCACCATCATAAAGTACAGACATGGGCAAATTACGTAATGAGCCATCAAGGACAAAAACTAAAGTTTTAATTTGACTATTATCTCTAGTAGTGGCTATATCTAAATCTGTTGCAAAAGGACGAATTAACCAATTATAAATTTTTTCAGCTTCTGTCTTAACTAAACCCTGACTGGTGCTGGGAGTGCTGAGATATTCCCGTAAATTATTTACAGTTGTCTCAATGTCAGTTTGAGTAATATTGGGATGGCGATAATAACGAAAACCTTTATTGAGAGGTAACTTAAAAATGACATCTAAACTATTTGGCAAAATTATCGGATAAATTACCGCCGCAGAAGAATCTAAATTATCTATATCAATCTCTTTAGGTTGAGCGCAAGCATCCCGAAAAAAGTTATCTAATTCTGCTAGTTGTAATGCTTCAATTACCTGACGAGCTTGAATTAAGTTTTCTTGATTGGGATTGGTTAAAAGTAGAGCGACTAATTGACGATAAACTGGTTCAACACTATCTCGGAAAGAAAATTGAATCTCAGGATTAAGAGCAACTAAATCGCCACGCAAATCATTGAGAATCTCGAATGCCTGAGTATAATAAGCAATCGCCTCTGGGCTAGGTTGTTGAGATTGAGCTTGTAGTAAACGCCCCATTTGCCATTGCCATTGATAGATAAGTTCAGCAGCATTAATTTCTTGGGCTAAAATCAGGGCAGATTGGGTAATTTCTTCAGCTTTTGACCAGTTTTGTTGTTGTTCGTACCATTTCCCTAAAGTACCCAGAACATAGGATTCGGCTTTTTTATCTTGCAGATTTTGAGCTTGGGTAAGAGCTTTATTTAAAATTTGAGAAATATTTAATAATTTAATTTTTTCTGGGGCGATTGCTTCAATTTTGATTAAACTTTGTCCAAAATTAACTAGGGCAAAAATACTATATCTACTAGCAGGTAATTCTTCTAAGGATGAGGGAATAGAAAATAATAAATTATCAATATCAGTAATTTTGTTTATGTCGATTAATAAACTAAGCTGATTTAGTTGTGCTTGGATTTTAGTTAAAGGAAAGTTAGTTAAAGATACTGCTTGTTCGTAATAATTTAAAGCTGACTTAAGGTAAGTTTGAGATAATTGGCTTTCTTGAATAACATCTGCTCTCAAAGCTAAAGCTTGTTGAGTATTACCCAAACTCAGTAATATTTGACTCTGAGTTTCTGATGAATCCTGTAGTTTAGCAATTGCTAAACTACGGCTTAAAAGCTCATTAGCGGCTTCTAAATCCCCCGTTAAACGACGTACTTCTCCTAAATTATGCCAACCAATAGCCTTTAAATTTAGCTCTGATTGAACGTCAAGTTTTGCCTCTAACTGGGTTAATTTTTTCCGGGCTTGTCGATAGAGTCCTAAACTTTGTAGTGCTTGAGTTTGATTAATTTGACTGCCTATAACACCAATAATATCTTGAGCATCTTGATACATTACTTCAGCATTTTCCCAACTAACTAAAGCAGATTCTGCTTTACCTTCTGCTAATTGTATTTGTCCTTGAATGTTATAAACCTGAGCTTTAATTTCTCCTAATTCTTTTTTATTTCGAGATTGTTCTAATAAATTAAGGCTAGTTTTAATTGTTTGATTTGCTTGAGATAATTGTCCTAATTTTTCTTGAGTTAAAGCTAAAAAACCTAGAGTTTGAGCTTGTTTTTCTAACTCTTTGCTCTGCTGATAAATTTGCGCTGCCTGTTGTAAATTTTGACTAGCCCTAAGATATTGTCCGCCATCGTAATATTGCTTTCCATTCCTTACTAAATCTATCGCTAAATCTGGTTGAGCAATTATTTTTGCTGGTACTATCTGAATACTTATACTTAAAAATAATCCTAAAATAGCGATTAGAAAAATTTTAATTAATTTAAGTTGGTATTTATTAGTTTGCTCAAAAAAGTTTTTCATACAGAAATCATTTTGAGGAGTATTTATTTTTATTTTTTGCTAATTACTTGATAAACTGATACCATTTGTTTTTTCCCTTTTAATTCTTTTTCTCCCCAAGATTTTACCTCAAATTTATCATCTAAATAATCTAAGGTTTCTTGCCCTATTAAAATACGACAGTTAGAAGGTTGATTATCTTTATCGCAGCTTTCTAAACGGGAAGCAATATTTACCGTATCACCGATAACACCATATTCTATTCTATCTCTTCCACCTACACTACCTGCTACTACATTACCTGTGTAAATACCAATGCGAATTTGCATTAAAGGTAAGTTTTGTTGAGCACATTTTTGATTAAGCCAATCTAAATAATCATTAATAGCTAAGGCACAACTGACACAATTTTGAGCATCTATGGCTATTTCCTCTCTATTTTTTCTAGGTATGGGTACGCCAAAAACCGCCATTAACCCATCTCCAGTAAATTTATTAACAATACCTTTATGCTCAACAATTTCATGAACAATTTGTTCCAATAATTCATTAAGCCATTTTAACAACTTTTCAGGGGTCAGAATTTCTGAAATTGTGCTAAAACCCTTAATATCTAAAAAGAGTAGAGTAGCAGTTAATAAAACCCCCGGTAATTTTCCGGCTGTTAACAAATGATCTCTTTGCTCCCATAAAGCTGTCGCAATTTCTGGTGATGTATTTTGTCCTAGCAGTTTCATCACAATTTTTTGTTTTTGGAAATCTTGATAAGATTGATGGGTAACAATCATACCAGTAGTCAAAATAAAACCGATAACTGGGGTAGCTATGGGTATCCAACCTGCATTAGTAAAAATAAAAATACTCGTACCCACAATAATAACTACGCCGGCAGTAATAGCTAAAAATACTGATATTGGATGACGAAAAAACCAGCCTATTATGCCACCAACAAATATCCAAGCACAAATCCAGAGTATTTCTTGTTTTTCTGTCCAATACCACAATAGAGGGCGATAGTCAGTGGCAGCATCCAAAAATTGACTAATTAATTGTCCATGAATTATTATCCCCGCCATGTTTTTACTAGATTTACCATAAGGAGTAAAAAAGGTGTCTCTTAAACCAATGGCACTTGTACCAATTAAAACAATTTTGTCTTTAACCCATTCTGGTTCAATATTGTCAGATAATATATCACCCAAAGTAACAGTTCTAGCTATGTTATCTTGACGACGATAATTCAGTAAAATCTGATAGCCTCCTGCGTCAACATTTTTATAGCCACCACTATCGGGAGTAAGAGGGATAAAAGTTTGTGAGCCTAGTTGCAGATAATCTGGATTTTTTTCACTTCCTTGGGGAGTAATACCTTGCTCTAGTAAATATCGAAAAGCAATTAGAAGAGAAAATGAATATAAGGTATCGCCATTTTGAGTTTCTGCAAATAAAATATTACGTCTAACTACACCATCTATATCTAAGGGAATATCATTAAAACCAATTCTATCAGGAGTCACATCAGGAGGTGCTGGAAGCCCTTTAAAATTATCTATATTGCGTACTGCATAAAGATTTGGTTTTTCTAATTCTTTTACTAATTCTTGATGCCCTGGTTCTACGGGAATATCCCTATATACATCTAAACCTATAACTTCAGGTTCATATGCTTGTAATTTATTTAAAACTTTAGCTAAAGTGCGATCACTAATGGGCCAGCTTTTTTCTTCTCTAATATCTGGCTCAGTAATAGTAACTATTAATAACCTATCATCTATTGGTGCATCTTGACGAAATCTCACCATTTGATCGTAAGCAAGCAATTCCCAATATTCTAATTTTCCTGTTTGACGTATTCCCAAAATTAGGGCTGCCATCATAATTATGACAAGCCCCATAAACTTTATATCTTCAGGAACAGACCATTTACCCTTCATACTTTGCCTAAGTAAGAATCTTTATTATTATTACAGACAAATATGATATTTAAGTAAAACACAGGCAAATAGAGCAACTAATTACCTAAACAACTCCACAGAAGCTTGTTTCTAAGTCCAATTCCTGTTCTTTAGTAGGAGTAAAACCACGTTCAATTTCTCTCATTGTTACTTGTTTTGCTTGTAGAGCAGTTTGTAACAATTTCATCGCCTCTTTAGGCTTGCCTTGACCACAGAAAAATAAATCTGCTGCAAAATACCCATGTTCAGGCCAAGTATGTATGGCAATATGAGACTCGGCTAAAGTTGCCGTCGCTGTCACTCCATGGGGACTAAACTGGTGTACACATAGGTCTATTAAAGTTGCCTGTCCAACTGTAATCCCTTCAATTAAAGCTTGACGAATCTTTTCTGGATCGTTGAGAAGATCAGCAGGCGCACCCCAAGCATCTACTACCAGATGAGTTCCCATTTTTTTCATTCTTTTACTTTTACTCCATGCTATTGTGTGAAGCTATGTTTTATATAGCATAAATCTGATGAACTTATTAAAGTCACCATTCCGTATAATATAACTTTTTTCACAAAAAAACACTAAATTTCAAAAATTTTTTTCTAGTTCTTCTTAAGGTGAAATTCAGAAAAGATTTTACCAGATTTCATAATGGTAGGGTGTCGTTAGCCGAGCGCGTAACGCACCGTTACTCACGTCTGCTGGTATATTTACTCCAAGAAATCACTAAGTTAAATTTAATCGGTCATTTGTAAGCCATTAGGCATAATAGTTTGTTCTAAAAAAGCATCCACAAAATTTGTGCCTGTTAAATTAGCTCCAATAAGATTAGCTCCGGTGAGATTAGTATGACTTAAGTTTGCCCCCTTAAGATTAGTTAGTAAAAGTCCTGCTTGAGATAGGTTAGCTGCTAATAAATTAGCTTCACATAATTGAGCATTGAGTAAATTACTGCCTGTAAGGTTACTATGATTCAAATTGGCTTGTTCTAAATTAGTATTTTTTAATTCTGCTCCTCTTAAGTTTGTATGAGCTAGATTAGCTCCTTTTAAGTTGGCATTTTCTAGGTTAACCCCCTCTAAATTAGCAAACTCTAAATTAGCAAATTCTAAATTCGCTCCCCGTAAATCTGCCAAAGTTAAATCAGTTTTTTCTAAGTTGGCATATTGTAAATTAGCTTTATGTAGATAAGCTTTAATTAAAATAGCTTTTTTGAGATTTGCCTGTCTTAAATTAACTTCTACTAATATAGCTCTAGTTAAATTAGCTTCTTTTAAATTTGCTTTAATTAACACTGCTTTAGTTAAACTAGCACTAGTTAAATTAGCTCCTTTTAATTTGCTTTTAATTAGTTGCGCTCCCATCATACTACTACTAATTAAACAACTATTACTAAGGTCTGCACCAATAAGAATAGCATTAGCAAACATAGCACCACTACCATCAATATTGGTTAAATTAGCGCAGGTTAAATTAGCTAGAGAAAAATTAGCTTCTATAACTTGTGCTTGTTGTAAATTAGCGGATGTTAAGTCTGCATTATTAAAATTTGCACCTAATAATTTACTTTTGTAGAAATTAGCCTTTTTTAGATTTGTTTTACTGAAATTAGTTTTATTTAGGTTACTATTTTTCAAGTTAGCTTGATAAATTTCTATACCCTGAAAATTTCGTTCTCCAGATTTGTATTGTAGCAAAACATCATGTTCGTCAACTACATGGATGGTATTCATAAAATTTGCTGGATTACTCCTTTAGTTTTCGGATTTCCAGACTCTCCTTTTTGATTTTTATTAACAATAATTTCTAGGTTTTCAGCAAATTAATTTACTGATGTGCAATGAATATTGAGACATAATTTATTTCTGCTCAATTATTCATATAAATTTCGTTGAGATTTAATCTGTTGTAATGACGGCTATAATTTCTCAAGACTAATGCCACAGCATACAATTAGCCAGCCAGGTCTGGGCATTAAACTAGAAAAATCTATAATATTATTAGTTCTATTGGCTTCTACTTTTTTATCTGGGCGATTTTTGATTAGTTGCATACATAATCAGGAGAACTATCTAATTACCTAGTGGAGATTGGTTCAATTTTTATCTTTACTGTTTAACTTTATCTTAAATATCTAAGCCATAAGTTAAATTCAGTTTAAGTGTTTTTAAAAAGTTAATTTTTATTGATTATCTAACCCGCAGATGCCGCTAGATGAGATAATTATTCTTCAATAATAATCCTTAATTAGAGATTATTGCAAGGAATAAATCAGTTTTTGTATCTCAAAAAACTAAATTAAATTTTTAAATAAGGAATAGAGCCATGGAAGTTAAAGCAGCAGTTGCTTTTGAAGCAGGTAAACCTTTAAGTATTGAAACTGTAAAACTAGAAGGCCCTAAACAAGGAGAAGTTTTAGTCGAGATCAAAGCTACAGGAGTTTGCCACACTGACGCTTATACTCTCTCAGGAAAAGACCCAGAAGGCTTATTTCCGACAATTTTAGGTCATGAAGGTGCAGGGGTAGTGGTAGAAGTTGGTTCGGGAGTCAAAAGTCTCAAACCCGGAGATCATGTCATACCTCTCTATGTTCCCGAATGTCGCCAATGTGTCTATTGCCTTAGCATGAAAACTAATCTTTGTCAAGCAATTCGTACAACCCAAGGAAGAGGATTAATGCCTGATGGTAGCAGTCGTTTTTCTTATCAAGGTAAAATGCTCCATCATTATATGGGAACTTCAACTTTTGCCAATTATACGGTATTACCAGAAATTTCCTTAGCTAAAATTCGGGAAGATGCTCCCTTTGACAAAGTTTGTTATATTGGCTGCGGTGTGACGACAGGTATAGGTGCAGTTATTAATACAGCTAAAGTTGAACCCGGTGCTAGGGTGGTAGTATTTGGTTTAGGTGGCATTGGTTTAAATGTGATTCAAGGGGCAAAATTAGTTGGAGCAGATCAAATTGTTGGGGTAGATATTAATCCTTCAAAACGTACTTTAGCAGAAAAGTTTGGCATGACAGATTTTGTTAATCCCAAGGAAGTTGAAGGGGATTTAGTAGCTTATTTAGTAAATTTGACTAAGGGCGGTGCTGATTATAGTTTTGAGTGTGTTGGTAATGTTAAGTTAATGCGTCAAGCTTTAGAATGTTGCCATAAAGGTTGGGGTGTTTCTACTGTAATTGGTGTTGCTGGTGCCGGGGAAGAAATTAGCACTAGGCCTTTTCAATTAGTAACAGGTAGAGTGTGGAAAGGTAGTGCTTTTGGTGGTGCGAGAGGGCGTACAGATGTGCCAAAAATTGTTGATTGGTATATGGAAGGTAAGATAAATATTGATGACTTGATTACTAATGTTTTACCTTTAGAAGATATTAATAAAGGTTTTGATTTGATGCACTCTGGTGAGGGAATTCGTACTGTAATTACTTTCTAAAAGTTGATTAAGCTGTCATATATTTTGTTTAGGGGCAGGGACTTTAAATTAATTTTGAGACAAGCTAGATTAAGCACTAATCTATAATTAAACCTCTAGGGAAAATCAATCCGTCTTAATTTAGAGGATATTAGTGAGAAATTAACAAATAAATTCATGACATTATGGCAAAGTTTACCCAAGCTATTTTCGTCCAGAAGTCTAGCAAAAGGCTCTATTGATACCAGATACGCACTTATTGAAGCCTGTTTTATTGGTTTAATTTCTGCGGGTGCGGCTTTATTACTCAAGCAAGGTATTGGTTGGTTAGGCGGTTATCGTTTGCAACTCGTCAGTCAATTTGGCCCTTGGTTCACCTTACCCTTAATTGGTTTTGTTTTCGGATTTTTAGCGGGATGTTGTTTGGAATATATTTCTCCGGCTGGTGCAGGTGGTGGTATTCCACAGGTTAAAGCTGTGTTAGGTAAAGTATCAATGCCCTTATCTTTACGGGTAGCGATTGCTAAAATTTTAGGAACTATTTTAATTTTAGGTGGTGGTTTAACTTTAGGCAGACGAGGGCCTACAGTTCATATTGGTGCAGCTTTGGCGGCCGAATTTAGTAAATGGATTCCTACATCTCCCGATCATAGACGACAAATGATCGCAGCAGGGGCAGCAGCAGGTTTAGCTGCGGGTTTTAATACGCCAATTGCGGGAGTTTTATTTGTTATTGAGGAGCTAATGCGAGATGTTTCTAATTTAACTCTAGAAACTGCTATTTTGGCTTCATTTATTGGTGCAGTAGTTTCCCGTCTTTTAGGCTCGGCGGATTTTAATCTAGATAATACCATTATGCGGGTGCAAGAGGGAAGTTTTTCGGCTACAGAAATTCCTTTTTTCTTGATTCTGGGTATTTTAGCCGGAATTTTAGGGGGGTTGTTTAATCGGGGAGTGATGTTTAGTCAGAAAGTTTATGGCCGTTTAAATTGGCGATTATATTGGAAAATAGGCCTTTCAGGAATGTTATCGGGGTTAATTGTCTCTTTTTTACCCTCTTTTTTCCAAAATAATGCTGGTTTAAGGGAATTTGTAATTACTGGTGATGCTGGCTGGCAAAATACGATTTTAATTTTTGTGGTTTATTTTTTCCTGACTCTCTTGGCTTATGGTTCAGGTGCGCCCGGTGGATTACTTGCACCTGCTCTAGTTATGGGTTCATCTTTAGGCTATTTAGTCAGCCTTGGAGAAATGATGCTCACGGGGCAATCGTCTAGTTATACCTTAACTTTAGCGGGTATGGGAGCATTTTTTACGGGAGTAGTGAGAGTACCTGTAACGGCAATTGTGATTGTTTTTGAGCTTACTACTGATTTTAATCTGGTTTTACCTTTAATGATTGTATCTGTAGTTGCTTATATTTGCGGTGAGGCAATTTATCCGGGTTCAATTTATCAGCATTTACTCGAATTTAAGGGTATTTCTTTGAAGGAAGAAGGTAGTACAAATGATGTTTTAGCTGAATTAACTGCTAATGATGTTATGGAGACAGAAGTCGAAACCTTAAGAAGCGATCTTACCTTAGATGAGTTAATCAAAGCTATGTCTGTTTCCCATCATCGAGGTTTTCCTGTGGTAGAAAATGGAGCATTAGTGGGAGTTATTACCCAAAGTGATTTAAAGGATGGCAATAATTTAGATAAAAATACTTTCGTTAAAGATTTAATGACTGTAAAACCGATTACCGTTAATCCCAATGCTTCTTTAAGTGATGTTTTATATTTACTCAATCGCTATCAATTATCTCGTCTTCCGGTTACAGAAGGGCAAAGATTATTAGGAATTATTACTCGTACTGATATTATTCGAGCAGAAGTTAAACAAATTAGTGGGGAAGTTAAGCACCATTGGCGACCTTCCTATTTAGTTTATCAAACCTGTGGCCCTTTATTGGGTAAGGGCAGAATTTTAGTACCTTTAGCTAATCCCAAAACAGCACGAAAACTATTTAAAATTGCGGCGGCCATCGCCCATTATAATAATTATGAGGTTGAATGTTTACAAGTTATTAGTATTACTGAAGATAATTCCCCTGAAAGAGCTACAGTTGATATTAATCAAAGTAAAGAACTTTTAGCTCAAATTCAGGATTTAGAAAATCAATATAATATTCCCATTCATACTCAAATTAGGGTAGCTTATGATCCTGCTGAAGCAATTTTAGAAACAGTTTACGATCGCCATATTGATATAATTTTAATGGGTTGTAAGGGTAATAAACTTGATCCTAATTCGGTTTTTGGGAGTTTGGCAGAAACAATTATTGCCAAAGCATCTTGTACAGTTATTTTAGTTAGATTTGGTAATTTCCCCCATTCCTATCCCCAAGAGCCTCGCAGTTATTCTCGCTGGTTAATCCCTTTTGCGGGTGGGCCAAATTGTCAAAAAGCGATGGAATTATTACCTGCTTTTGCTAAACTTTACCATCGCAAACCTGAAGTTATGTTAGCCCAGGTACAAATACGTTCTCAAAAAAAAGTTAATTTTTCTCGATTACATCGTATAAGTGATATTTTATTTCAAAGATTAAATTTACCAATCATACCTGTTCCTATCTTTGCTAACAGTATAACAGAAGGAATTCTTAAATTTGTTAAAGGTCGTCAATATGAATTAATTATATTAGGAATAAGTGGTGAAAGTTTTATACAGCAAGCAATTCATGGTAACATCCCTGAAGAAATTGCTCGTAATCTTCAAACGACAATTATTTTAGTGAGAAATAAAAAAAATTCCTAGAACAGTTTACAGCACTTTTTAGACTATTGTACAGGCGAACAGTTGTTCGCCCCTAGGAATACTGAATCATTAATTGATATATTAAGGCAATTTAGTATTAAAATATTAATTAGGGCTACCCGCCTAAATTTAATTTATAGATAAAGATGAACGTTAATAGATAAGGAGACAAAAAATGAGTGCAGAAAGTATGTTAGGTAATGGCTTAATTTTAGCTATTGTTTTAACTTTAGTAGGCATGGCTTGGGGTTTTGTTATATTAAAAATTCAAGGCGGCGAAGAATAATTTTAACCCATTTTATGGGGATGTTCCTGTAACATTCCCAATAATAATTTAAAATAATTAATTTAAGAAAATGTTTAACTTTTTTAATAAAAATTCTGAAAATAAAGAACAAAAATCAGAATCTACCCCTGAAAAAACTACAAGAGAAACACCTTCAATAGAATTTTTTGAAGGAATTTCTGAAGAATTAAGTGACGTTAGTTTACGAGTTAATAAAAATACTGGTCTTCGTAATGTTTTAATGACTTTTGATAATTTAAAAGCTTTAACTATAATGAATACTTTTACCAAAAGATATGCTGGTAGTCTCAAATTAATTGATACTGAGGGAGAAATTGCCATTCAACCTTCATCTTGTAAGTTTCTTTTTGGAGGAGATGAAGGAGATGAATTGAAAAAAGTTGAGTGTAGTTTTGAAATCCAACAAGAGGATCATTGGGAAAGATTTATGAGATTTATGCACCGTTATGCTGAAGCAAATGGACTGGAATACGGTGAAAAATAAATATCAATAAAAAAGGAGTATTATATTAGGAGAAATTATGAAAGTTGCGGTAACAGGGGGAACAGGTTTTATTGGTAGTCGCTTAGTCGAAAAATTAAGTCAAGAAAATAATCAAGTTATTGTTTTTACCCGTGATGCAAATAAAGCAAATAGACAATTTTCTGGGATAGAAGTTGTTAATTACGATCCTCTAAAATCTGGTGGTTGGCAAAAAAAAATATCTGGTTGTGATGCGGTTGTTAATTTAGCAGGTCAACCAATTGCTGAAAGTAAATGGACTACAGAATATAAACAGAAAATTTTAGAAAGTCGGGAAATCGGAACAAAAAAAATTGTTGAAGCCATTAAGAAAGCAAGTCAAAAACCCAAGGTTTTAATTAATGGTTCTGCTATTGGTTATTATGGTACAAGTGAGACTGCAACTTTTGATGAAAGTAGTTCCCCCGGTAATGATTTTTTAGCAGAAGTATGTCGAAAATGGGAAGCTGCGGCCGAAGAAGTAACATCAGCAGGAGTTAGATTAGTTATTATTAGAACGGGTATTGTTTTAGGTAAAGAAGGTGGAGCTTTAGCTAAAATGTTAACTCCTTTTCAATTATTTGGTGGTGGCCCAATTGGTGATGGTAATCAATGGTTTTCTTGGATTCATCGAGATGATTTAGTTAATTTAATTATTAGTGCTTTAAAACAGGAAAAT
Organism: uncultured bacterium; assembly: GCA_964413275.1. Taxonomy (GTDB): domain Bacteria; phylum Cyanobacteriota; class Cyanobacteriia; order Cyanobacteriales; family JAABRE01; genus JAABRE01. The sequence goes on from CAYPSO010000058.1 coordinate 14,118, forward strand.
ATGGCAGGCAAATTTAATGGTACAGCCCCTACTCCTGTAAAAATGAATCAATTTTGTAAAACTTTAGGTGAAGTTATGCACCGTCCTTCTTGGTTGCCTGTTCCGGGTTTTATTTTAGAATTATTACTAGGAGAAGGTGCTAAGGTTGTTTTAGAAGGTCAACAAGTGCTGCCGAAAGAAACTCAAGCCTCTGGTTTTCAATTTCAATATCCCGATCTTAAATCGGCTTTAAAACAAATTGTGAATTAATTTTTAGTAACAAAAATAAGTTTCAGTGAAATTCTTATTTTACTGAAACTTATGCTAACAATTTCTAATATTATTTTTTTAAAATATAAACTAAACTTCTACAAGCATTAATTCTTTTAAAGTGTTAACTCCCTTTTTAACTCGACGAGCCACAGTAACAACACTAATACCTAAAGCATCTGCGGTTTCTTTTTGAGTTAAATCTTCGAGAAAGACAAATTCTAATACTTTTCTGGTTTTATCTTCTAATTGATTTAAGGCTTGATTTAAACGAATTTGGTCTTCTTGAGCTAACTGAAAACTACGATAATTATTATCTGGTACTAAATCACCCAAACAGGTTTTTCCGTCTTGTTCACTACCAACAGATATATCTAAACTAAGAGGATCTCGATTTTGGTAAGCTAGTTTTACTTCTTGCCATTGTTGTTGAGAAACACATAAAAGATCGGCTATTTCTTGATCGCTAGGTTGGCGTTTATATTCTTGTTGAAACTTCTCAATAACTTTAACACTTTGTTGTTTAATTTGCACCCAACGTCTGGGAATGCGAACAGTATTGGCTTTATCTCTTAAATAATGCTGAATTTCGCCACGTATATAAGGAACAGCAAAAGAACTAAAAGCATTACCTTTTTCTGGTTCAAATTTTTCTACTGCTCTAAGTAATCCTATGCTACCAATTTGTAATAAGTCTTCAAAAGATTCATTACATTGATTAGTCCAGTAATGAGCTTCTTTTCTTACTAAACCAATGTTTATCTCTAAAAGTTGATTGCGTAACCGAATATTTTTAGTTTTTTGATATTGTTGAAATAATCCGAGACTTTTAAATTTGACTTCTTCAATAGTAGCGTTTGACATGGTTTTTTCTCTATTTAATAATTTTACAAAAAGTTAATTGATATATTGATTAATGATAGACATTTATTAATTTGACTGTAACTATAAGTTATTATTAAATTCAGATCCAAACAACCGTATTTTTACTGGAGTTTTTTTAGAACATACTAGAAATGTATTAGATAAATATACGTAGGGCTTACTGAACTCGTTTTCTGGTTAAGATAAGGAGTCAGTAGTTAGTAGTCAGTATTCAGCTAATTGCTAATCGCTAATCGCTAATCGCTAATCGCTAATCGCTAATTGCTAACAGCTAATTGCTAACCGCTAATTGCTAATCGCTAATTGCTAACTGCTAATTGCTAATCTCAAAATCAATGAGAAGCTAATTTATCGGCTAAACGGGTGGTTTCTGGGAGGCGATATTTAGTAGTGCAGTTTAAAACGTATTGAATAGCCGTTTGCAGACTAATTTTATGACCTACTGAAACATAAATTGGTTTAACATTCTTACGAGAGCGCACTACTGCTCCTATTACCTCGTCTTTATCTGTTAAAGGAAGCCAATTACCTTTTTCTTGGGGCAATTCTCCATGTTTACCAATGAATAAAGATTTAGCAACACCAATGGTAGGTAAATCCAAAATTACTCCTAAGTGACAAGCTAAACCAAAACGACGGGGATGAGCTAATCCTTGACCATCACATAAAATTAAATCGGGAATTTGGCTTAGTTTTTGTAAGGCTGCAATAATAACAGGAATTTCACGGAAAGATAGAAAACAGGGGATGTAGGGAAAAGTAGTAGGACAAGTTGCTACAGCAGTTTCTACTACTTTTAAATCTGGAAAACTTAATACGGCTACAGCAGCTTTACTAATTGTATAGTTATTTTCAAAACCCACATCTACTCCAGCAACATAGTTAATTTTATCGAATTGATCTGTAACGATAACTTTAGTTCGTAATTGTTGTTGAATAGCTTTTGCTTCTGTGGTAGTTAGTGACCAACTATGAGAATGATAAAATTTGAGCATTAAATCCTCTTATTTTAACCATAGGTGAGGATTTGTTAGTTAGATAATAATAATTTGATTTATAAATGTGGTTGTTGGGTTTCAGTTTTTTTCAACCCAACCTATGAGATTGCTAAAGAATCATCTCTTATTTATGGGAGTTTTTGTAGCAAAATGGTATTGCTTGTCGGCAATCTAGACAATACCAATATAATCCAGTGCGATTAATATGTTGCAACAATTTTCCAGAACAACAAGGACAATTCATCACTTAACTCCTTTAGGTTTATTAATAATTTTTATCAATAAATTTGATAATTAAAAAACTTTCTCTTTTTTTAAAGAGAAAGAACATGAGAGAAGAACACATCAATGACAAAAAACTTAAATCATAGCTGTAACTCCTTCGATACTTGAGTAACCCAAGACTTAACCCGACTTTCAGTTAAATCTGGTTGATTATCTTCTAAATCCTTACCAAATTCTTCTTGAATGGCTTCAGCTACAGTTTCGGTTTTTCCTGTTTGCGTGCCATAAAATAAGCCAATTTTACCCATATTTCTCTGTGAATCTTGCGTTAAACTAAAAATATGTAATTACTTTGTTCTCGATTCTCGAAAGGATTCGGATTCAAGAAATTAAGGAATTGAGACCCAATCAATCCCTTAATCTAGTTATTAATCTTATGCCTCTAGAGAATTGAGTGCTTTTTCTACTCGACGGAAATCAAATCCCATTGCTCGCAAAGCGTGCCATAAATGCCCTTGTAAAAAGAAAAATGCTAAGAAAAAGTGAGCATTGGCAAGCCAGCAACGGGCGGTATGTTCACCAAAAGGTAATTTAACGGTATCTGCGAAATAAGGTGCGATTCCTAATTTCAGTTCTAAAGGAGCGCCGTAAAATTCCACAGGATAAGCTAAAGTATTGACAGCACAGAAGTAAGCTGCAACAAATCCAGCCAAGGCGATACCCCCCAAAGAATAGGATAAAATTGCTTCACCAGAAAAGATCAGGACTTTTTTTGCCCAATTTAGAGGAGGTACAATAATGTGCCAAATACCTCCAGCAATGAGCATTAATCCTACATAAATATGGCCTCCCACTAAGTCTTCTAAACTACTGATACTGGCAAAATGAGTTTGATAGCCATAAATAATGCTAGGATCAAGGGTAGGATTATTGATAACTCTTACAGTTTGGCTCGTTGCATCATAAAGTCCACCCCAATACATGGCTTTACCAGCTAAAGCTAATGCTCCCATGCCTAGAAACAGTAAATGATGGCCTAAAATTAATCCTAATTGTTTAGGATCATTCCATTCAAAATGGAACATTCTAGCTTGCCCTTTGGCTGTTTTTAAATCTTCGGGGGCTTTCAAGGTATGAAAGATTGCTCCTGCAGCTAACACAGCAGAAGAAATTAAGTGAATCACTCCCACGACAAAATAGGGATAAGTATTCACAATTTCACCTCCGTCTCCTACTCCCCAACCTAAAGTTGCTAGGTGCGGTAAGAGAATTAATCCTTGTTCGCCCATTGGTTGAGCAGCATCGAACCAAGATAACTCATAAAGAGTAAATGAGCCTGCCCAAAAAGTAATTAGGGCTGCTTGGCCAACATGAGCGGCAATGAATAAGCCTGAAAGATTGGCAAATCTTGCATTACCTGCCCACCAGTCATATTTTATGGTTGAATTATCGTAAGTTTGCATAAATTAATTGAGATAAATTTGCAATAAACTATTTCTACCCTAATTGCTAAATATTGTCAATAATTTTTTGTAAAGTTTTTGTTACAAAGTGATTTCACCTAATGCTAGGAACTTGCGGTTAAATAAAGTACCATTTAAAGTAAAGTAGGGTGGACAAAACCGACAAATCAAGTTTAAGAGAAAGTCTCAAAGCATATTTTGCCCACCAAAAAATAGATAAACTGGTATATTATTTGTTTGCTAATACCTAAATTTCGGTTAATTCAAGAATATTACCGTCTGGATCTTGGGTAAATAAGGCTTTTCTGCCAGAAGCACTCATTTGTACAGAATAGCCATGATTTTCTAAATGATTTTTTACCTCTTCTAAATTATCTATAGCTAAAGCAATATGAGGATTACGCCCCCATTTATCTTGATTTATTAATTTATTATTCAGCTTAGGTTTAACAATTAAATGGATCTGAAAATTATCTAATTGATACCAAACTCCGGCATATTTTAAACTTCTATCTACTTTAGATAAACCTAAAATTTCACTGTAAAAATATTCAGATTTTGTTAAATCAGAAACTAAGATAGCTGTGTGTAAATATTTAAGAATTTTCATAGTCATTTATCAATTATTTTCTAAAGCTTTTAAAGCAGTTTTAATTAAGTGAGAATAATGAGGTAGAGTTACATTAATTTCTTCAGCATTTTGTCTATTTAAGCCTAATAAACCAATTTTTTGACCCTTCGTTACTGCTAAAACTTTGCCTTGTTCATTTTTTATTCTTAGTTCATTTAAAGATTCCCATAAACTACAGTTATAATAACGTCCCTTATAGGTAAATTTAGCTTTTTTAATGGAATTAAACCCTAGATTTTCTGTTAATCTGACTCCAACTATTTCTAATTCTATATTTACTTCATTATTCCAATGATTTTCCTTTAGTTTATAGGCAATATCTAAAGGTGTAGGTAAAGGTAAATATTCCCCGTAACGCCATGCGATCGCTTTTATTTCTGTTCCTTTTTGTTCTAACGTACATTTAAGATGATTTTTACCAATTTTTTTCTGTTCTAAAATTCTGACATTACGGGACCAAAATATTGGCTCTTTATTACCAATGCCCCAAGGATAGAGAGAATCAAGTTCTTTATATAAATCAAGGGTAATTTGTGATAAATTAGCCTCCGCATCAATTTCTATTAAAGGTTTTAATAATTCTGGTTCTAAACACTGACGAGAAAATTCACTTAAACGCTGTTGAAAAGCCTCTAAATTTTCCTGACTAATAGAAAACCCCCCTGCTGCTTTATGACCGCCAAATTTACCTAATAAATCCTGACAATAATTTAAAGCTTCAAAAACATTATATTCCTTAATTCCCCTAGCTGAACCTCTAATTTTGTCCCCTTCTTCTTCATTGGTACAAATAAAAACAGGCACACCATAACGATCTAATAAACGGGAAGCAACAATACCAATTACCCCATGATGCCAGCCCTTATTTCCTATTACTAATACCCTTGATTTTTGCCAATCTAAAAAATAAGAAGGCACTAAATCTGATTCTTCTTTTCCCTCAATTAAAGCAATGGCTTGTTGTTCTATTTCTTCGCATAACTTTTGACGTTGACCGTTGATTTGCTCGCACTGCATCGCCCTTTCTAAAGCTAATCCGGGATCGTCAGTAGTTAATAATTCAATTATAATTCTCGGATCGTCAATACGTCCGATCGCATTAATTCTAGGGCCAAGTTTAAAACCAATATCATCTGGTTGTACCTTTTTTTGTTGGTCATTTACTCCAGCAACCTGCATTAAGGCTTGTATGCCGAGTATTTCTGATTTTGGCAATTGTCGCAATCCAAGCTTGAGCCAACGGCGATTAACCCCCACTAAAGGTGCTAAATCCGCAATAGTACCCAAAGTAAACAAATCTAAGAGAGTATCGCTTAAATTCTCCACTTGACGCTCTTGGGCTAAAGTTAAAGCCAAAATATAAGCCATACCAACCCCTGCCAAACCATAATAAGGGGAAGTTTCGGCTAATAATTTAGGATTGAGAATCGCATTAGCAGGGGGTAATTCTTCCGGCAAATCGTGGTGATCGGTAATAATTACATCTAAACCCAATTCTCTAGCTAAATTAATTGGCTCAAAGGCACTAATGCCATTATCAACCGTAATAATTAAAGCAACCCCATCATCAGCCATTTGCTTCACAATGCGTTGATTAATACCATAGCCATCCTTACCTCGATCTGGAATTATATAATTTACATCTGCTCCCATCACCCTTAAGGCTCGAATCAATAGGGCAGTGCTAGTCATCCCATCGGCATCATAATCACCACAAATGGCTATTTTTTCTTGATTATTAATGACCTCTTGTAGTAGAGATAATGCGATCGCCAAATCGGAGAATTCCGCTAAAAATGAAGGTAAATTAACCGCTTCAGGATTAACAAATAAACTTGCTTCCTCTGGACTAGGAAAACCACGATTCACAAAAATCTGTGCCACTAAAGGAGAAAAACCAGTAGTTTGGCTCAAAATATGAACTTGTTCGGGACTAGCCGGATTAATTTCCCAACGTTGAGAAGGTAACATAAATTTATAGTTCGTGGTTTGTAGTTCGTGGTTATTTGCTAATCGCTAAAAGCTAAAAGCGGTTGAGGGGTGCTGAGGTCTCCTCAGCATACCCAATCAACCAAGAGAGCTAACGGCTAAAAGCTAAAAGCTAAAAATAAAATAGGGGGCAAAATACCCCCAGTTTTAAAATCAAAAGCTATGACTAGGCATCGCTTTCAACATGGATAAATAAAAGTCCCATAGCCACAGCAGGCAAAACCATACCAACTAAAGGAACTAAAACCACAGGTAAAAAAGAAGCTGCGTAAGAACCCATCATATCTAGTTTTCCTATTAAAAGTTACAAACTCACACAATGGATATTACTGGAAACTCAAGAAAAAATGTACAAATATAAATATTCTTAACAAAAATTAAAACCAAATCCTCTGATCGGCAACCAAATCCCCTATAATGCCTAACATAAAACCGTAAGATAAACGGAAACAGCTTGTAATATTCGAGAGGAATAAATACGAATGGACATGATTCAACATGGCGGCGATCCCCAAATCGGGAACTTAGCTACCCCAATCAATGGTTCCGGTTTTTCAAAAGCTTTTATTAATAACTTACCTGCTTATCGTCAAGGACTTTCTGCTAACCGTCGTGGTTTAGAAGTTGGTATGGCTCATGGTTATTTTCTCTATGGTCCTTTTGCTCTTTTAGGCCCTTTACGTGAAACTGACTTAAGTGCTACTGCTGGTTTATTAGCCACTCTTGGTATGGTAGCAATTTTAACTGTTGCTCTCTCTATTTACGGTGGAGCAGGTACTGGCAAACCTACTGCTACTTTAACAACTCCTAATCCTCCTGCTGACTTAGGTAGCAAAGAAGGCTGGAGCGAGTTTGCTAGTGGTTTCTTCCTTGGTGCTTCCGGCGGTGCATTTTTTGCTTATTTCCTCTGCCAAACCCCTTATTTAGAATCCATAGTTAAAGCTTTGGGTTAAGGTTTTTAACCATGTTTAATTAGTTGGTTAAGATTAGTTTTTTTAACCTAACATTACATTGAAAAAAAAGCCTTGGTGGTAACACTGGGCTTTTTCTTTTTTTAATAGGACTCATATTAAGTTTGATTGAATAGTTATAAAATAATTTTTTTAATAAAAAATAGAAGCTATTACAGATCTAAAATTATGATCCCTGAAGAATTTTTAAATTTATTACTAGATTTAACCGATGGATTACTTCAACAAGATTATCTAAAACAGTCTCAATTTCATGACACCCTAATTTCTGCCATGAAATTGCTAGACAACGAACAACAAGCATTAAGATTAGTCGATTTAGCTTTTAAGGTAAATCCTAAATTAGCAGCAAGATTAGCAGATGCAGCCACATCATCAGTTGAAAAAAGCATTAGGATTAGGTCGAATTGCAACTCAGGCGGATAATAAAACCGCTCAAGATGCAGCTATTGCTGTCTTACTTGGTGGATTAGAAAATCAGAGTAAGCGTGTCCGTTTCATTGTCATGGGAAAATTAGGAGATATGAGATGCGATCGCGCTTTAGAGCCATCTGTATTCGCGCAGGGGACTCCCGTTAAAGAACGAGAGCGATTTAAGACAGCGAAGCTGTTGCGCTCAATGTTCTTAACGGGAGACGTGGCGTTTAAACTTTTGAGGAAACCTCAAAAGTCAGCCACTTAGGAATGGGCGCCTCTAATTGTGTTTACAAAAGATTGAGTTTCCGCTAGAATATTATTTATGTAGCGGATAGTTTTATGTTGCTGACTCAAACAGTTCGATTGAAACCAAATAACTCTGAAAAAGACATTTTGACTAACCTGTGTCATTTGTCCAAAAATTTGTTCAACGTTGGACTTTATACAGTACGTCAATATTTCTTTCAGGAACAGAAATATCTCAGTTATGAATCGAACTATCATCTATGCAAAGGAAATGAAAATTATCAACTTCTGGCTACAGATTGCGGTCAACAAACCTTGAAGTATGTAGATAGATGTTTCAAGGCGTTTTTTAAGCTGCTTTTGATGAGGAAACAAGGAACATACCAAGAGAAGATTAATTTTCCTCGGTACTTGCCCAAAGATGGGTATTTTCCTTTGATTATCCCAATCAGAGCCAGACATAATTTTGCCAAAGATGAAATGAGTCTTTTATCATTGATGGACGTGGGCTGAAGTCTAAAAACCAGTGGTTTAATAAACGTCGTGCCAAGCTGGTTCATCATAAGGACAAGCAAGGTATCAAAGGTTTGACAAAACAAGAAGCATGGCTTTCTTATCGTCGTAAAAACCAGGTTAATGATTATCTCAATAAAGCGGTTAGATACATAATTGACTTCTGCATTAGTAGAAAGATTGGAACGATTGTTGTGGGTTACAACCCGACTCTTAAGCAAGAGACTAATATGGGCAAACGCAATAATCAGAACTTCGTTCAAATTCCAATTTTTACTCTTCGCGCCAAGCTGGAAAGCCTCTGTGAGCGGTATGGGTTGAACTATGTCGAGCAAGAAGAATCTTATACGTCTAAAGCATCGAGTCTTGATAAAGATGACATTCCTATTTACAACGCCGACAATCCTTGCAAGAGAAAATTCTCTGGCAGGAGAGTTAAGCGTGGGTTGTACAAAACTCAGGATGGTCATTTAATTAATGCTGATTGCAATGGAAGTCTAAATATTGGATTTAAAAGTAAGCACGAACTCTTTGAGCGAGTGTCTAGGGTCTGCTTGACGCAGCCAGTAAGGATTAACGTCCTTCAAGAATCCCCCGTTATAGCGCAAGCTTAACGGGGGGAGTCGTCAAACTTATCACTTTTATAATTAGTTGTTCCATTTATTTTAGTTGTTTAGATATACCCTAAATAAATTCTAACCTCAGAAATAAAATTAAATAATTATCTTCAAATCTTTTAAAGCATAGGCAACTTGTTCTTGTTCTTCGTAAGTAATATCAGGAAACATGGGTAATGATAAAACTTGTTCGCAAACTTTTTCAGAAATAGGAAGTTGTCCTTTTTCATAACCTAAATCTGCATATACTGGCTGAAGATGTAAAGAAATAGGGTAATAAATCATGGTAGTAATTTCCTGCTCTTGTAATTTATCTTTAACCAAATCTCGATTATTTTCGAGTAAAATAGTATATTGATTCCAAACGTGCTTACCCCCTGAAATAGCTTGAGGTAATTTTATTCCGGGAACATATTGCAACAGTTTTTGATAATTTTGAGCAACTTTTTCACGTTTTTGATTCCAATCATCTAAGTAACGAAGTTTAATATTTAAAATAGCTGCTTGAATACTATCTAGACGGCTGTTTAAACCTGTAGCATCGTGGCGATAACGCACCACACAACCATGCTCTCTTAACATTTTTACACTATCGGCAATTTTTTCATCATTAGTGGTAATTGCTCCCCCATCTCCACAAGCACCTAGATTTTTAGTGGGAAAGAAACTAAAACAACCCACATGGCCAATACTACCAACCTTTTGCTGATGCCATTGAGCCCCAGTCGCTTGAGCGCAATCTTCAATAATATAAAGATTATATTGAGCAGCTATTTTATCTAAGGCAGTCATATCTAAAGGTTGCCCAAATAAATGTACCGGAATAATCGCTTTAGTCTTTTTAGTAATAGCTTTTTCGAGTTGTTGAATATCTAGGTTAAAAGTATCTAAGTCAATATCCACAAAAACTGGTTTAGCACCAACTCTAGTAATCACTTCAGAAGTAGCAATAAAAGTAAAAGGAGTGGTAATTACCTCATCCCCTGCTCCAATATTTAAAGCTCTGAGTGACAAATAAAGGGCATCTGTGCCAGAATTACAGGCAATACAGTGGGAAACGCCGATATATTCTCCGAATTTGCTCTCAAAATCTGCTACCATCGGGCCACCAATATATCTACCAGAAGCCAAAATTTCTAATACCGCAGCGTTAGTTTCCGCACTAATTAACTGATACTGTTTTTTGAGATCGACAGGGGGAATATTGTTCACTGATTTTAACCTAGATTTTGACTAATTTAAGTTTTAGATAATAACTAAAAAAAGGGGTAAATAACTGTATTGTGAATAGCTTAATTACACTTGATTTTGTTGATTTAGCCTTAGCTTTGGGAATTATGGGTTTTGCCATCTCCCTATCTTTATGGCAAAAATTAAACTTAGAAAGTCAACTAATAATGGCAACAGGACGCTCTATATTACAATTATTAGTAATTGGCTCTATTCTAGATGTAATCTTCGCTTTAGATAATCCTTGGGCGGTTTTAATCATTTTAGCAGTTATGCTCACTATTGCGACGGTGGTAGCTCGCAATCGCATTAGTAAAAAAATGAAAGGATTATTACCTGTAGTTTGGCTTTCTATTTTTGCCAGTACAGCTTTTTGTTTAGCCTATATTATTATTCTCATTATTCAACCTGAGAGATGGTATGAGCCTCAATATTTAATCCCTTTAACTGGCATGGTTTTAGGTAATGCCATGAATAGTGCGGCTTTGGCAGGGGAAAGATTTTTGAGTAGTATTAATAATAATCGTTTAGAAATTGAAACTTTTTTATGTTTAGGTGCAACACCTTCCCAAGCGGTAGAAACTTATCGTCGAGAATCTATTCGTGCTGCTTTAATACCGATTCTTAATCAAATGATGGTGGTGGGATTAGTTAGCCTTCCGGGTATGTTTACCGGACAAGTTTTAGGTGGTAGTTCACCTCTAGAAGCTGCATCCTATCAGATTTTAATTCTTTTTGCCATCGCCTTAACTAATTTAATGACTACTATTTTGGTAACTCAAGGGGTTGGTAAAAGTTGTTTTAATCAATATTATCAATTAATCTCAAATTTCTAAACTTTTTAACGCCTCAAGTAGGGGCAGAATACCCATCTGTCTCTACTAACTGCCTCCTTGAGTAAAATCTAAAAACAATCTTTAGTTGTAACTTTCAATAACAATTGGTTAACTTTCCAATTATAAAGTGATGGTGAGAAACAAATAAACTGTTATTTACTTATTATTCAACTAATAGACTTTAATGATACATCGTACTAAAATCGTCGCTACTATTGGCCCTGCTAGTAGTTCAAAATCAATGCTCCTACAAATGGTAAAACAAGGGATGAATGTAGCACGGCTTAATTTTTCCCATGGTAGCTATCAAGCTCATGCTCAAATGGTTTCATTGTTACGTTCTGTTTCTGAAGAATTAGATACCCCAATTACCATTTTACAAGACCTTCAAGGGCCTAAAATTCGCGTAGGGATGCTTCCCGATGAAGGAATAACTCTAAAGGCAGGAGAAAAGTTAACTTTAGTGCCTCAATCTGAAGAAAAAGATACTCCTAATACAGTTTCTATTGACTATCCCTTTTTAGCTGAGGAAGCACAACCTGGAGAACAAATTTTAATTGATGATGGCTTATTAGAGCTAAAAATTATAGCTATAGATGGTGAAGCAGTAATTTGCGAAGTAATTGAGGGAGGTATTCTCAAAAGTCGTAAAGGAGTTAATTTACCAAGTCTCAATCTACAGTTGCCTTCCATGACAGAAAAAGACAAAAAAGATTTAGAATTTGGCATATCTCAAGGTATTGATTGGGTTTCATTAAGTTTTGTCCGTCAAGCTGAGGATATTCGTGTTTTAAAACAGTTTCTTGTCGATCGCAATGCAGCAGATATTCCCGTAATGGCAAAAATTGAAAAACCCCAAGCAATTGATAACCTTGATGCCATTATTGCTGAATGTGATGGATTAATGGTAGCACGGGGTGATTTGGGAGTAGAAATCACACCTGAAAAAGTACCTTTATTGCAAAAAGAAATTATCCGTAAATGTAACCTGAAAAATATTCCGGTAATTACCGCAACTCAAATGCTAGATAGCATGATTAATAATCCTCGCCCCACAAGGGCTGAAGCTAGTGACGTGGCTAATGCTATTATTGATGGTACAGATGCGGTGATGCTTTCAGGAGAATCAGCCGTAGGTAAATATCCCCTCAAGGCAGTTTCCATGTTAGCTAAAATTGCCACTAGTGTTGAACCAAATCTGCAATTTGTTAATAATCCTCCTGCTAAAACCGATCAAACCCATGCTCTGAGTGAGGCTTTAAACGCCCTCGATCAGATTTTAAATCTGCGTTACATAGTTTGTTTTACTGCCACTGGTTATACTGCTCGTATCGCTTCAGGAGAAAGGCCTCAAGCTATGGTAATTGCTTTTACTCCTAACATCGATGTTTATCACCGTCTTAATCTCGTTTGGGGAATTAAACCAGTTTATTTAGAAAGGGAAGGAACAACTTTTGAAGAGCTAATTGCTAGTGCTGAAGCTTATTTAATTAAGCAAAAATTAGTTCAATCGGGCGATCAAATTTTAATTATGGGTGGTATCCCTGCTCAAACACCCCAAGGAACTAATTTTATGAAAATCCACGATATTCCTTAAGTTCATCCCATGACAAAACCACTGGAATTAGTGTAGTAATTATTTTAGGGAAGTGAGGGAGTTTAGGAGTTCAAAAGATTCTACACTTCTACACTTCTACACTTCTATATTTTTTCCTTTTTGCCATCCTGCATTTCTTCCTCTTCTAGTTCTTCTGTTGGTGTTGCTTGCGTATCCTCAACATTAAACTTTGTGTAATGTACATATTAGACCTGTTGCTTTATAAGGTAAATTAGTTCTAATCCTCTTGCAAGCCACAGGACTATGATCAACATTAAGCGGGTACTCGAAAACGACCGTCTGTTAAGAGCCTTCACCGGACTCAACTACAAAGCCTTTGACGAATTGTGTGAAGTCTTTGGGGTAGCCTATGAGGAGGCGCTTCAATCCAACTCAAAGCCGCGTCAACGAGCCAGAGGAGGGGGCAGAAAAGCTCGCTTGCGAGGGACACAGGACAAACTATTTTTTATCTTGTTTTACTTCAAGTGCTATCCCACCTTCGATGTACTCAGTGTGTTGTTTGACCTGGAACGGGGACGAGCCAATCGTTGGGTTCATCGTCTGCAAGGGATTCTAGAAGCAGCCTTAGGAAAGAGAATGGTGCTGCCAGAACGCAAAATCGAGAGTATTGAGCAGTTTCTGGAGCGCTTTGGCGATGTAAAAGAGGTGATTTTCGATGGAACGGAGCGTCCGGTACAACGCCCCAAAGATGCTGAGAGACAGAAGGAGAATTACTCTGGCAAGAAGAAACGGTATACGCGAAAGCACATCACCGGAACAACACGAAAAAAGCGAGTGATTTTGCTGACTCAAGCCAGAGGTGGCAAGATACATGAAGTCACAATAGAAGGAGATTTAGGATTTCAGGGATTACAAAACGAATTTGTCAATATCCATCTGCCGCATAAAAAGCCGAGAGGAAAAGAGCTAAGTGAAGAGAAAAAACAGGAAAACCGAGAATTTAGCTGTCAAAGGGTGGTTTGCGAACATGCACACGCCGGCATGAAGCGTTATCATGCCGTCTCTGCAATTTATAGGAATCGTGTCCCTGATTTTGACGGGAGCGAAGCGCTGCTGCAAGCAGATCGCCTGATGCTAATGGCAGCGGGGTTATGGAACTTCTATTTGGAAGTAGCTTAACTGGGATGAGAAAGGTAAAGCCAGTCTGTGACTTTCTTTAAGAAGCTTTTATTAAGCAACAAGTCTAATATGGGGGGATTTAGAATTGGTTATGCCATAAAAGCCAGTGAACATCGTTTAAAACCTCTACGTACTTGTGACAGTGCATCTTTACCTGGTCAATCCTTGGTGGTGCTTGATCCTTCTTTGATGTTAGCTATTGATGTTTTCCCTTGTGAAGATGGTCATGCTCAAGAAAGTTCTCTACTTCCTCAAGCTTTAGCTACAGTAGAATCTGACGATGTCTGGATAGCTGACCGAAATTTTTGCACAAAAGATTTTTTGAGTGGAATTGTTGAGAACCAAGCCTATTTAATCATCCGAGAACATAAATGTTTACCTTGGCATGGTGCTGATAAATTTAGACATATTGGCCCAGTCCCAGGAGGAGAAGTTTTTGAACAATCTATTCTGATTAGTGATGATGCGGGCTATCTTTCTCAGGTACGTCGCATCAAAGTAGTTTTAGAAGAAGCTACTCGTGATGGGGATTCAGAAATATTTATTTTAACTAACCTTCCTCTGAAAGTAGCTAGTGGTAAAGTGCTTAAATGACACCTATGTTTGAGAGGATTAATGTATAATATGATTAGTTAAAAAGATGTTTCATAAATCTTTTTCTCAAAAAACCTTATCAA
>CAYPSO010000059.1:0-28419 GCA_964413275.1 uncultured bacterium
CCACCACAGGCGTATAACAAAACTCTCGGTTAAAAGCCCGTGCTATTTCCGCTAACTGCGATCTGCTTGCAGCAGCGCTTCGCTCCCGCGTTGGCAACAACCCACTGTCACGCTCCCGCAAAGTCACCCCAAAAATCAAAATTCCATCATAATCAGACTTAATTTGCGAAATACCTAAACTCTTGCCACCCCGAAAAGCGGCATCATCAACCATGCCCAAAAAATAAACCTCATCAATGAGATTAAAAGATTCGCAATCGCGATAAGTATTGGTGAGAATATCCCTAGCATTAATAGAGCTATCTGTTACCGCATTGATCGGCACTTGCAGTTCCTTGAACAAAGCGCGTAAAGCAGGTAAAAATTCTAGCTCATTAAAAATGCTAAGTTTCATATTTGTTTTATCTTTCTAAGACGGGGTTTTTATTATTATTATGTGGTAAGGCTAACCAAAGACCAAGCAACTAAATCAAAGTTATCAGGCTGAAATTTTTCATCAATCTTAACATTTTGCTTGATTGTCCCTAAAGCCATTTTGTCACCTTTCTTGAGTAGCCCTAACAAATCCCTTGGAGCGTTACCCATCGTCTTTTTCTCAGTACCATCATCCATCACCTCAGTTTGCACCGCTTGACTACTGAGCCAAGACTTAAGCGCATTAACTAACTCAGCGATCGCCACCTGTTCACCCCGATCCACAGCATCAGGTACAAATCGCTCTTTATCTTTATTTACAGTCAGAAAATCTAAAACCTCTTTTTGATTATTCAAAACCAACTTGCCCGACTTATCGATATAAATCAAATCAAACACCTGATATTGATGATCGAGTTTCTTAGATAGCTTCGCAGGATAGCCCAGCAAAGCCACAATCCCATTGCGATCGCCTGTCGCAACATCTCCCACAAATCCCGAATAAACTCCCTTGGGCATCTGACGATATTTGTCCTTATCACGATTAAACTCAGCGAGTAAATCCTGTCGATACCGCTCCAAAGACAAACTATCAAAGCCTAAACCTTGATCGCTGACCTCGATGTCATCCCAAGTGATCTGCATTTGCTCCATCATGCGATCGTTCATCTTGCGGTCAAAGTCTTCATCATGAGCCATCTTTGCAAAGCTATCCGAGAACTGATGATCGACCTCTGACCCAGCCAACTTCATCGCCGCCATGCGTTGCTCGATCCGTCCTTGCAGATTGAGATAGGAATTAATATTGTCTGAGGGCCAGAAGTTAATCCCAAAGATTTGCTCATTCGGACTACCTAAGCGATCGATCCGTCCCATGCGTTGAATAATTCGCACAGGATTCCAGTGGATATCATAATTAATTACCATATCGGCATCTTGCAAATTTTGTCCCTCACTAAGAGCATCGGTAGCAATCAAGATATCAATGGGCTTAGTTAACTTTTGGTATGTGTAAGGGTGATTGTCTTTAACCCATTCTTGCCATTCAGCAAAGGCTTCTAGTCCCACTTTTTCAGATTGAAAATTCCATTCCTTTTCACAAAATAGCTTGGTATAGGGTGCAAACCTTTCGAGAATCGCTTCCATAGACTGTTTGGGATCGCAATCATTTGAGTATGAGCCTGTCCCCGATGCGATCGCAATTTTATCAAAACCTCTGTCTTGAAGCTGCTCAAACAGATATACCGCCGTATCACGATAGACGGTAAAAATCACCACCTTGGGATTATGGTTATTTGCGCCCGATTTACGCTTTTTGACAATCTCTGCAATCAGAGCTTTCAACTTGTCATCACAAGATTTCAGCCGATCCGATTTTTTGGAAGCTGGAGCAATTTCTTTGTCAAGTTTTACAGCAAATTTTTGTAAGTTGACCGAAAGCTTATCTAGAGCATCTAAATCTTGTTTCAGATCTTCTTTAAACTTGTTTAAGTTCCCAACTCGATCAATTTCAGCAATACTAATCGGGCGTTTTTTGCCTAGAGTGTAATGCTCAACCGCTTCTGTAAACTCATCGTCATTTTGATCATCATCTAGGTTAACCAAATCATTTTCTAGGTTTACGGGTTTCGCCTTGTCTGCTTGATAAGCCTTAATCTTATCTAAAGCATTTTGATGATGATCCTTTATTTTCTCAACTGTTGAATAGAAGGAAAACCAAGAAGACTCTAGTCGCTTCACCATCAGGATATAAATCATCTTGACCAGAAAGCGATCGCGCAGTTTCTCATCCCGCAATACATCTTTCTTTACCCCTGATTCATCATCCAAATAAAATGCTGGTTGATAGCCTGACAGCATCGGTGGAAAATGCTCAAACAACTCCTCAAAGGTTTCAAAATTACCAAGCTGATGGGGTGTCACAAATAAATTTACGGGCTTATTTTTGACAGGAAATATTAAATCAGTCTCCTGACTCTCCACCATCTTTCGAGTTCGCGCAACTAGCAAAGAGTCAGTCAATCTAAAGAAATCATTATCTGAAAGTTTTTTAATAAAGTCTCCAATCTTGGGATTGTCATCTTTACGCCATTCATTAAATATTGTCTGAGCTTGCTTAAAGGAATAGTCAATATTTCTAACACCTAGCTTTGCATCATAACCATGCACATTTCCCTGCACCATTAACTTAAACTGGTTTCTAGCATCATTCAGAGAGTTATTGATCACAGTTGCCGATATCAACAAAACTTTGACATCTTGGTTCTTTTGCAAAATCTGTTCGACCAGAAATTTATAACGATTGGCTTTGTCATTCCTGAGATTATGGCTCTCATCAATCACAATTAACTTAGCTTTCTCACTAGTTAAATACGACATTCCCACATCATAAGAACCCATACGATCCTCGCTTAAATCCGTATGAAATCTCACCAAAAAATCAAATTGATCGACCTCAAACTTAGAGCCTCTTCTCTTTAAATATCGACTCCAGTTCTGCTCTAATTTCTTTGGACAAATTAAAATAATCTCATGGGTACTCGCAAAAAACTTCATCACCGCCAAAGCACTCCAAGTTTTACCCAAACCCACTGCATCCGCCAAAATTGCTCCATCATATTTCTGAAGCATCCGAATCAAGCTTAGAATACCTTTTTTTTGAAAGTCATACAGCGAATTAAAAATGGCAGTATTTTCTAACCTTCCGACTTGACGATTAAATTCTGGATCGTTCTCAATTTCCAGAATTTGATTGCCAAATAGCTCAAACAAAATCTTGTAGTAAATATCCCGTGGCGAATATTCGATAAATATTTTCTCGATCGCCTCAATGAGATACTGCTTGAAATCAATCTTTCTGGTTGTTCCATCTTTAAATAGGATCGTTTTCTCTTTGTGAGCTTGAGGCTTATGCCATAGAGCCTCAAACCATTCGACTAGCTCTTTATATTGGTTATTGTTTCCTGTCTCAGCAATATTTAGTTCCAGATTATTAGTATGCTTTAAGCCAATCCCTGCTTCAGTCAGGTTCGAGCTACCCGAAATAAAGTATTTGTTGCGATCATCTTTCTTTGATGGCTCAAACAAGTAGCATTTAGCATGACAAAAATTTGGCTCCAACGTTTTTACTTTCACTTTTTCTTGTTTTAAAAAATCAACTGCCTCCTGAGCCAGACTACTTAGCTTCAGAGCAACTTCAATGGTGATATTTTCATTTAGTAAATCTAGCGGTCTATTTTCTTCTTTATCAAAATTGACAATATCGCCAAGAACTAGACGAAAGTTGGTGATTTTGTGATTAACTTGTCTGGAGAGATAAGCTAATGCGCCGATAGTAAAATAACCTGTAACAAGATCGATCTTACCTTCTTCGGTATATTTAACAATCCACTCATGGACTTTTAGATTTCTATTTTCATTGTCTAGTATCATTAGCCTGTGATCCTTTTCGTAATTACGGGCAATTTCTGAATATTATTTATACCTTGGGAATTGACAATTCGGACAAAAATGGGACGAGCGTCCATTTATTTTTAACTTTTCAATGGGAGTCTCACAAACTCGACAAGGTTTACCTGTACGCCCATAAACCCAAGCTATACCGCCATAATTGCCATTAACTCCCATAATATTAAGGAAATCACTAAAAGTAGTCCCACCAGATGCGATCGCCTTTTCTAATATAGTAATAATTGCTGTTCGTAAACCTGAAATTTCCTTTAAATTCAAACTAGATGCGATCGCACTAGGGTGAATACCGCTTTTAAATAAAGCTTCATCGGCATAAATATTACCAATTCCTGCTACTAATCCCTGATCCAAAAGTAAAGTTTTAATACAACGATTGCTTTTTTCTAACTTTTCTGCTAAGTAATCTTCTGAAAATTGAGGAGAAAAAGGTTCAGGGCCTAATTTTTGTAATCCAGTAATAACAGCATCGGTTGCTTGTCCCTTAACCCACCAGATTTTGCCAAAAGTACGAGTATCAACAAAACGTAACTCTTGATTATTAGCAAAAAATAGTCTAATTCTCGTGTGTTTATGTAAATTAATATCTTGACTTAACCAGAGGAGTTGGCCAGTCATACGTAAATGAACCCCTAAACAAGCATCACAATCTTGAAAATGAGCCAACAAATACTTACCACGACGAGACCAAGAAGCAATTTTTCGATTTTGTATTTCTTGTAAAAAATCTTGAGAAGAGACAGGATAGGCGAGAGTGCGTGGTAACAACACCTCACCCCCCTGAATCTTAATACCAAGGGTTAATTTATTTAGACCCCTACAAACTGTTTCTACTTCAGGCAACTCAGGCAAAACTAAACCTACTAAAACTAAATTAGATTTAGTTTTATCCTACTACCTCAAGTTCATGTTCAGCAAAATTATTGGTATTAACACCACCAGCAGAACCACTGAAACCAGTATAGTTAACTGTATCAAAGCGAACGATAACCGGATAAATGATACCGCTTTGATCGACACTGGCAACTGTACCGACATCTCTATACCAGTATGATTCCTTACGAAGGATTCTAACTTTTGCTCCACGTTTAATACTCATAAATTCTGTTTACCTTAAATTGATAAATGAGAACACTATAAGATAAAAGGTTACTAGAAACTGTCTAAAGTAGAACACAATGTAAATAAATATTACAAATAAATTATCGGTAAAATAGCCAACCTTCAAATTAAACTATTAATTCTTTTGATAAACTATCATAAATATTACTTAGAAAATAATTGTTATTAGATTATCAATTAAATAAAAAAACTAATAATTTTTTTTATTTTAATTAAGTAAAAAGCCTGTAAAATAAAAATATTATAAATAAAATAAATTAACCTGAATCCTATAAAAATAACTAAAATGACACAAACTCAAATATCTTTATTTCCACCTCGCACAGTGGAAGAGTTGATAGAAGACATAAAAAATTTAACTCAAGAAATTCAGGAATTATATTGTCTTGATGCCATACCTTGGATTATAGGATACAGTGGCGGTAAAGATAGTACAGCAATATTACAATTAATCTGGAATGCGATCGCCCAATTGCCAGAAGAAAAACGCACTAAAACCATTCATGTCATTACCACTGATACTTTAGTAGAAAATCCCATAGTTTCGGCTTGGGTGCGTAATTCCCTAAAACAAATCAAAATTGCTGCCCAAGAGCAAAAAATGCCCATTACTCCTCACTTACTTCATCCCGAATATAAAGATACTTTTTGGGTATGTTTAATGGGGAAAGGTTATCCTGCACCGAGAAATGGATTTAGATGGTGTACCGAGCGCATGAAAATCCAACCTGTGAACCATTTTATCCGTAATATTGTGAGATCTCATGGGGAAACCATTGTAGTTTTAGGGGTAAGAAAAGCAGAAAGTGCTGTACGTGGTGCAAGAATGAGAAAAAGAGAAGCAGATAGGTTGCGTACTCGTTTAGATGTCAATAGTCATTTACCTAATTCTTTGATTTATACTCCCATTGAGGATTGGCAAACCGATGAAGTATGGCTCTATTTAATGCAATGGGAAAATCCTTGGGGATACAGCAATAAAGATTTGTTTGCCATGTATCGAGGTGCAACGGCAGATAACGAATGTCCTTTAGTCGTTGATACTTCTACTCCTAGTTGTGGGGATTCTCGTTTAGGCTGTTGGGTTTGTACTATGGTTAATAAAGATAAATCTATGGAAGCCATGATTCAAAATAATGAAGAAAAAGAATGGCTACAACCTCTATTAGATATTCGTGATGAATTAGATATACGAAATGATAGAGATAAAAGAGATTTTAGGCGCATTTACGGAAAAGTAGAACTATTTGAGCGTAAACTAGATAAAGATAAAATCAAAGAAACCGGAAAAGAAACTGAGATAACTAATATTCCGGGGCCTTATACTAAGTATTGGCGAGAATATTGGTTAAGAATAGTATTAGAAGCACAGGTAAATATTCGGAATAATGCACCAAGAGAATTTCAGGATATTACTTTAATTACTCAAGAAGAATTAAGTGAAATCAGAAGAATTTGGCTAGAAGAAAAACATGAATTTGATGATAGTTTGCCTCGAATTTATGAAGAAGTAATTGGCGAACCATTTCAGGATAATTTAGGTGCAGGTAATTGTTTATTAGGTATAGATGAATGGAGTGTTTTAGAAGATATTTGTGAAGATAAAATGTCTTTAGAATTAATGGCTAAACTATTAGATACTGAGCGACAATATTATACCAAATTAAAGCGAGTAGGCATTTACGATGACCTAGAGAAATGTTTTGAAACAAGTTCTCGTTCTCAAGAAGAAGCCATGCAAAATGCCTATGCTAAACGAGATTTTAAAAAGGCTGCTCAATCTGGAGATGTCAATAAAATTGAACAATTATCTTGGGGAAAATTTAAGTTCCCCGAACAATCTTAATCAGAAGGCAGGATGAATTATGAATTGGGAAGGATGAGGGATGAAAGAGGAAATAGTAACGAAACTACCCCCTCATCCCTATAAATTATTGTCGGCCATAAAGATAGGTTAAATAGCTAATGTAATTGCCTAAACCTTCATTGGCAGCCTCTGGGCGGTATCTCCATTGCCAATTTCCTGTTGCTGTACCTGGAGTATTCATGCGACATTCTGTACCTAAACCCAAGGCATCTTGAAAAGGAAAAATAGCTAAATTAGCCACAGAACTTAAAGCCAGTCTAATCATACACCAGTGAATCCCATCCTCACAGATACATCCTAAATAATCAGATACCCGTGCCTTTTCTTCATCATTGCGCTTATCAAACCAACCTACGGTAGTATCATTATCATGAGTCCCTGTGTAAACGACACAATTGCGATTAGTATAATTAAAAGGCAAAAAAGGATTAGCTCTATCGGAATCAAAAGCAAAATGAAGCACTTTCATGCCGGGAAAATCGTACATATCCCGTAGTTCTTCTACTTCTTGGGTAATAACTCCTAAATCTTCGGCAATAATCGGTAATTTACCTAATTTTTCTCCAATTACTTTAAATAAAGTAATTCCGGGAGCGTTTAACCATTCCCCATTAATTGCAGTAGTTTCCCCTTCAGGTACAGCCCAATAAGCCTCAAAACCTCGGAAATGGTCAATTCTCATTAAATCTACATATTCGAGCATTCCCTGAAGACGCTGTACCCACCAAGCAAAATTAGTTTTTTCTAGTTTTTCCCAGTTATAAACGGGATTTCCCCAAAGTTGACCAGTTTCACTGAAATAATCCGGTGGTACACCAGCCATTAACGCTGCTTCTCCAGTTTCTTGATCTAAACAAAAAATATCACGATGAGCCCAGACATCAACACTATCATGAGCTACATAAATAGGAATATCACCAAAAAGTTTTATTCCCTTGGCATTGGCATATTTTTTCAGTTCTCGCCATTGACGAAAAAACTCAAATTGAACAAATTTATGATACAAAATTTCCTCTGCCAAATGATTTTTCCACACCTCTAAAGCCTCTGGCTCTCGAAAAGCAATACCTTGATCCCATTGAAACCAACTTAAACCATTTTGAGATTCTTTTAATGCCATAAATAGGGCGTAATCATCTAACCAATAAGTGTGGTTAGTGCAGAATTTTTGAAAAGCTTCTTTTTGTTCTTTAGTTGCGTTAAGTTTAAAATTTTCACTAGCCTTATTTAATAAAGGCATTTTGTGACGGATTACCAAATCATAATCAATAAAGTCAAGGTCAAATTCGGGTAAGTTATTAAAATCATCTTCAGATAATAATTCTTCTTCTACTAATTTTTCGGGACTAATTAATAAGGGATTTCCTGCTAAAGCAGAATAAGATAAATAGGGTGAGTTACCATATCCCGTTGGTCCTAGTGGCAAGATTTGCCATACTTTTTGGTGAGAATATTCTAAAAAATCGATGAAATTATAAGCTTCTTGACCCAAATCGCCAATACCAAATCTACTTGGAAAAGAGGTAGGGTGTAACAAAATACCACTCGCTCTAGAATTAAGCATAAATTCTCTGTTTACTTAAGTGTAACGGTTTAATTTACCAGTTTATTATTGTCCCATGTACTATGTTGAATTGGTTAATTATTGCTAAATATTAAGATTAAAAACATTGGCTCTCTAGCCTTGCCTATGACATATTATTATTAAATAATTGACATAACTGGGAATAAATTTAATTAAAAGAAATGCTTATGGTTTAACTAACTTCGATAATTTCAGAAGAATAGTTCTATTACACGGGCATTTTTGTTAGTAATTTATCATACTCAAACCCACAGAGCCAAAATAATTATTAAATATTAACTTTTAAATAACTCATCTCTTTCATCAATTAAACGTCTTAATTCATTATGTTTTTCTGCATTTAAAGGAAAATTTTTCATTAATAAACCACCCATTATAGTAAGAGGAACTGGTAGTAAAACAAACATATATCTTAAACCTAAAATAGCTGATGGATTATTAATTTCTCCCGGAATAAAACCAATCATATCTAGTAAAGGATAGGTTATACCAACAGCTAAAGCGTAGCCAATTTTATTGGTCATTGTTAACAGAGAATAATATAAACCTGTACGTTGACTTCCCGTTTCTAAATTATCATAATCGGTAACATCTGCCATAATCGATCGCAATAAAAAAGCAGGTGCGCCTGAAGATAAACCATACATCATGTTAGCAAGACCACATAACCACCAAATCCCCGGTTTAACTAATAATAATAATGGTAAAACAATGGCAGTATAAAACATCGCTATACTATAAGTCTGATGCTTGCCAAACTTATAACTGAGCTTAATCCAAAGAGGAATACCTAAAAAGCCAGCAACAAAATATAATAATAATAATAAGCTACTTAATTGCGATAACTCCATAGCATAATCAATGTAAAAAATATACAATGAACCAGCAATTCCGGGGATTAATCCTGCTAGTAAATCAGCTAATAAAACCCATTGTAATAATTTATTAGTAAAAATAATTTTAACTGTTTTTTGCCAATCAAAAGATGAGTTCGATTTAGTTGGATATTCTTGAACAAAATAAACAGCAATAGCAACAGTAATGGGGAGAAAAATTATTACAAATAATCCCATTGAAGCTATTTTAAGGTGATGGGTTGCTTGTCCTAAATTTTCAATAACCGCCGGTAAAGCCAAAACTGCCAACATTCCAAAAACTAAAGCAAATTCTCGCAAACCCTGAATGGTCGATCTTTTATGATAATCTGAAGATAACTCTGCTCCCCACGCCATATGGGAAATAACTAACAAAGTGTAACCTAGATAAAGAACTAACATCCAAAATAAAAGATACCCTCCCCCTACCTGGGTTTGAGGTAAAAATATCTGATAAACACTAATTATTAAAATAGGTACAGAAAGGATAATCCAATGGCGACGACGACCTAATTTTGTGGTAATATGGTCGCTGACTATTCCTACAACTGGATCGGTAAATACATCCCAAAAACGGGTAATCATAAAAATAGTACCCACTAAAGACAAGCCCAAGCCCATTTCTTCAGCGTAAAACGGGGGTAAGTACACCACCAAAGGAAGGCCTAAAGCAGCAATAGGGATAGAGGGGGCTACATAGGCTAAAATATTGCGCCAATTGAGTTGAAATTGATTCATGGATTAGGATAATTCTCCATTTATTAAACCATTAAAACCATAGATGCGACGCTCTCCTCCGACACTAACCAATTCTACTTCTTTTTCGTCCCCCGGTTCAAAACGGATAGCAGTACCTGCGGGAATATTTAAGCGCATTCCTCTGGCTCTAGCGCGATCAAATTTTAAAGCAGGGTTAACTTCATAAAAGTGGAAATGAGAGCCTACTTGTATGGGGCGATCGCCTGTATTTGCTACCATAATTTTTACAGTGCCTTTATTTGCGTTTAATTCTATGTCCCCTTTTTGAATAAACATTTCTCCCGGAATCATAGTTTTGTTACTCCCTTATTGAATAGGATTATGTACTGTTACCAGTTTAGTACCATCAGGAAAAGTTGCTTCTACCTGTACTTCTGGTATCATTTCTGAGATACCTTCCATCACCTCATCTTTAGTTAATAAGGTAGTACCATAACTCATTAATTCGGCAACCGTGCGCCCTTCCCTTGCTCCTTCTAAAATAGCAGCAGAAATGTAGGCTACTGCTTCAGGATAGTTTAATTTAAGTCCTTTATCTTTGCGTCTTTCTGCTAATAAAGCAGCAGTAAACAATAATAATTTATCTTTTTCTTGAGGTGTTAGTTGCATAGCTTTAATTTTTATCCTATGATTAAAATCAATAATAACTTAACTTAAGTAATAATGAATAACTAATAACTTAAATGACTCAACTACAAACTAAATTAATTACTGATACTTGGCTTAAAGGTAGTTGGGAAGATTACCTAAAAATTATCGAGCAACCTATATATAAAAAAGCTAAATCTTATTACAATCAAGGATTATTTAGAATCGAAATGTCACCCTTGGGACACGATCATGCTAGTGACCATTCAATTATTAATTATGCTATTAATCTTTATGCTTCAGTGAAAGGAATAGATTTAAACGGTTTTGATAATTGTAGTTATAGAAAAAGTAATTATCAAGAAGCACAACCAGATTTATCTTATTATATTGGTAACGATGTTAATGTTATTCCCTACGGTACATCTATTGTTAACTTAAATCAATATCCATCACCTACATTAGTAGTAGAAATTGCTAACACATCCTTGGCTGATGATAAGGGAGAAAAACGTATTTTATATGAAGATTTAGAAGTAAAAGAGTATTGGATAGTTGATGTGAAAAATATAGCAATTTTTGCTTTTAGTATTAAAAATCAAGGTAGTTTTAGAATTAATGAATCTCAAGTTTTGTCAGGCTTAGAAATATCTATTTTAAAACAAGCTCTTCAACGCACCAGAACAGAAAATCATAGTCAAGTAGGAGCTTGGTTGTTACAACAGTTTCAAAAGTAAGAACAAATAACCAATAACCAATAACAAAATCTATTTAATGACAAATAATTATAATTTTTCTGAACAATTTCAATCTCTAGCAGGTATCGCTACTAATTTAAACGCCTACCAAATATTACAACAAATTTATCAACCAAAAAAATTAGATATTTGGCTTCCTGATAAATTAAACTTAAATAATATTAATAATGCCCAGTTTTATCATAATTCACTTAAAGAACATTTAATTAATATTTGGGATAATTATAATGCTTTTATTTTCTGTTTAGCTACAGGTGCAGTAGTTAGATTAATTGCAGATTTATTAAAAAATAAACAAACAGATCCAGCTATTTTAGTAATAGATGAACATGGTAAATATATAGTTAGTTTAGTTGGAGGACATCAAGGGGGAGCAGATATTTTAACAAGAATAGTTGCCCATCAATTAGATGCTATCCCTATTTTAACTGGCTCTAGTAACTGTCAAGAATTAAGCGGAATAGATATTCTTGGTAAACCCTACGGATGGGTTAAAGGTAGTGGAAATTGGACAGAAGTTAGTGCAGCTATTTCTCGTCAAAAAACTGTACAAATTATTCAAGAGTGTGGCTCAACTTTATGGCAAAATACCTTGCCAGAAAATCATAATTTTTATTTTGGTTTTCCCGATACTCAAGAATCCATAAAACCTCAAGGCAGAATTTGGATAAGCACCACTAAAAGAAAATTTTCTGCTGATACTAATTTACCTAAAGTTCAGTGGCATCCTCGTATCTTATGGGTGGGAATTGGCTGCGAAAGAAATACAAGTAAAAATTTAATTAATACGGCACTTCAACAAACATTTAAACGCTATCATTTAGCCACAGAATCTATTGCTGGAATTGCCACTATAGATATTAAAGCTGATGAAATAGGTATCATTAAATTATGTCAAGAAAATAATTATCCTTTAGAAATTTTTAGCGCAGAAACTTTAAGTAAAATTGAAGTTCCTAACCCGTCACAAATAGTTAATCAAGAAGTAAATACTCCTAGTGTGGCTGAAGCTGCTGCTTTATGTGCTGCGAATAAATTTGGTAATTTTAATATTGCCAGAGAAAATAAAAATAGTGGCTTATTAGTACCCAAACAAATTATTAAAATAGAGGGAGAAAAAGGTGCAGTTACTGTGGCAATTGCCCAAGCAGAATTAGAATATATTGGCCATCATGGTAAATTATTTTTAGTAGGAATTGGCCCTGGCAATCTCAATCAAATAACTCCTGCGGCTAAAGGTGCGATCGCCCAAGCAGATGTTATTGTTGGTTATAGTCTTTATATTGACCTAATTAAACCCCTATTTCGCCCCGGACAAATTATTGAAAGTTTACCCATTACCAAGGAAAGAGAAAGGGCGCAAAGAGCTATAGAATTGGCACAATGGGGCTTAACTGTAACCGTGATTTCTTCAGGGGATTGTGGTATTTATGGTATGGCAGGGTTAGTATTAGAAGAATTAGCTCTTCAAGGATGGAATGGTGAAACTCCAACTGTGGAAGTATTCCCCGGAATTAGTGCTTTACAGTCTTCTGCTAGTTTAGTAGGTGCGCCTTTAATGCACGATTTTTGTGCTATTAGTTTGAGCGATTTATTAACACCTTGGGCAGTAATTGAGAAGCGATTAAAAGCGGCTGCAATGGGTGATTTTGTTACTATCTTTTATAATCCTAAATCGAAAACTCGTAGCGAACAAATTGGGAAAGCTAGGGAGATATTTTTAGAATATCGTGATAGTAATACTCCTGTTGCACTTATTAATTCTGCTTACCGAGAGAACGAACAAATTACGATTACAACTTTAGAGAAAATGTTAGATTGTTCTATAGATATGTTAACTACAGTAATTATCGGTAATTGTAGTACCAGAAATTATCATAATTGGATGATTACCCCTAGAGGATATTTAGGATTTGAAAGTTAACAATAATTTTTATATTTTTATTAAGGTCGATTCTCTTGTAGGGTGGGTTAGGTGCTAATAAAAATTTGAAATAAACCTAAATTTCAAAAAATGCCGTAACCCACCATCACAAATTTTTAGCTATAGCAAGAGTAAAGAAAAATGAATAATTTTTCGGAAGAAATAACTAGAGAAGCTTTGATTGCTTTGTTAAAGATTGTAGAACTTCAATATATCTGATTGAAAAACTAGCTCAAGACGAAGAAGAAGTTCGTCTTGCAATACTTGAAAATCCTAATTTAACTAAAGATATGTTTTATCGTTTAATGAAGGATATTTATAGATGTTGTGACTATTCTTTAGGTCGTTTGTTAGCTTTTTTAGAGCCTAATGTATCTTCCAAAATTTTAGAACAAAATGCAGATTCTTTACTTTGGAATGAACGTTTTGCGATCGCAATTCACCCTAAAACGCCTCAAGAAATTATTCAAAAACTTACTAAAGATGGTAATATCTACGTTCGGACTATGGCATCAGAACGTTTTTCTAGTAGTGAAAAATAGATTTACCTAGAAAGTTTTATTCATAGCTTCGCTCCGGCACAGCAATTCCTCGCTAAGTTTAATAGCTTTCATAGTTTGGATTATGTAATGAAATAGGAAGGTAATTCGAGTAATGGATAAAATCTTTATCATTGGTATATATTTTCATATTTAACCTATTTGCAACTGCACAAATCAAAAAATCAATATGAGAACCTTGAATTCCTTTTCTCCTGCATAGATTTGAATACTCAGCAGCCGATTCGTAATCTGAATCTATTATTTGTTCATTGGGAAAATATCGCAGTTTATTGCGGAGCTTCTCATAACGGGAAAAATCACTATAGCCAGAAAGAAGTTCTTGTCGTATTAGTCCAAGAATCTTGGCCCGATTTTCATCTATAAGCATGGTTAGCTCTTCAGCAACCTTTTCATCTCTTGAATTTGCACCTCTCAAAGCCAGAGACCAGATACAAGTATCAATAATTACGCCACTCATTTGCGTCCCTTTTTGTAGTCATAGTCTTCATCACAAGGAAAATTTCCAAATAGCTCAATGATTTCTCGTTGTTTTCTTCTCTGAATAAATTCTTTGAGAGCTTGATTGACAGTGTCTTTTTTTGTAGTAAATCCACCTACTTGTAAAGCTTGTTCAAGGAGTTCTGGGTCTATTGATAGATTTGTAGCCATGTTTACACTTATTACCACACAATTACTTACACATAATAACATATTCAAATATATAGATTGTAAAAATTACAGCCCCTTGTATCTATTATCTTGCGACTCCTGCCTTCGGAATGCACGGAATGCAGCGAAATAAATAACGAATAAAAAAACAATTAATGTGCCAGTTGAGAAAGTGTCACATGGGTGAGTACACAACAAGGGAATAAGGTTATAAATATAAGTGTGTGAGGAGTGAGGTGAACGAAAAAGCACTGGGAGTCGAAACAAGGAAAGACGCCCCCGGTGCTTTTTCATTGGGAATTTTTCAAGGGGAACTAAAATCTAGTAAAGGTGCAGCACTAAGTAACTTTTGAGTATAAGGGTGTTGAGGACTATTAAATATATCTTCGGTTTTTCCTAGTTCTACTATTTGCCCTTGATTCATTACTGCAATGCGATCGCACAAAAATTTAGCTACCCACAGATCGTGGGTAATAAATAAATAAGTTAAATTAAATTCAGCCTTCAATTCCAGCATTAATTCTAAAACCTGAGTTTGTACCGTAGCATCAAGCATACTTACAGGCTCATCACAAATAACTAATTTAGGATGGGTAATTAAGGCACGGGCGATAGCTACCCGTTGCTGTTGTCCTCCCGATAAGTTTTTAGGATAGCGGTGATAATAATCATCAACAGGAGTTAAACCCACCCTAGTTAACATTTCCTCTACTTTTAACTTTGCTTCCTTACCTGTAGCTAAATTATGAATGAATAAAGGATCGGCAATACTTTGTCCCACCGTCATTAAAGGGTTTAAACAGGCATGGGGATCTTGAAAAATCATTTGCATACTGCGACGGAAACTACGCACCTTTTCGTTAGAAAGTTGGGTTAAATCCGTCCCCATAAACTCCACTTTACCAGAAGTAGGACGCACTAACTGTAAAATAGTCCGAGAAAGGGTACTTTTACCACAGCCTGACTCCCCTACTAAACCAAAAATTTCCCCCTGATATAATTCAAAATTAATATTATCAACTGCCTTAATTAATTTAACTTCTTTAGTGAAAAATTGTTGTAGAAAACTTCCTTCTAAAGTGTAATATTGTTTGAGATTTTCCACTTTAAGTAAAGGTTTTTCAGGATTGAGTTGAATTGGTTGAGTATCTTCTTCGCTTTCACTGTGAAGATGTAAAGCTGATGCTAACAAGGTTTTGGTATAATCGTGTTGAGGATTGTAGAGCAAAGATTTTACAGCCCCAGTTTCCACCATTTTACCTTGATACATCACCGCTATGCGATCGCAATATTCGGCTACCATGGCTAAATCGTGGGAAATTAATAATAAAGCCATATCCCTTTCTGCACACAGACGAGTTAACTCCTGTAAAATTTCTGAAGCGACGGTAACATCAAGACTCGTAGTAGGCTCATCAGCCACAATCATTTTGGGATTGAGCAATAAAGCTAAGGCGATGGCTACCCTTTGACGCATACCTCCACTAAATTCATGGGGATATTGACTCCATCGGTTTTCGGGTATTTTCACCGCCGCTAAAGTTTCTAAAGCCTTTTGTTTAGCTTCCTGACGGGATAAATTAGGTTGATGGGCAAGTAAAGTTTCTAGACAATGGTCTCCAATGGTCATTAAAGGGTCTAAACGAGTCATGGGGTCTTGAAAAATCAAACCTACCACTTCTCCCCTAAATTGACGCATTTGTGAAGGGCTGAGGCTATAAACTGACTGACCTTTATAGCTAATTTTACCTTCAACTCGACTATTTTTAGGTAACAAACGCATAGCTGCCTTACCGATGGTTGATTTACCACATCCAGATTCACCAACCAAACCCAATCTATCTCCCGGATTAAGGCTAAAAGAAACATCATCCACCGCCCAATTAGAATTTTGAGAATAGGAGATTTTTAAGTTTTCTAAGGAAAATAAAGTCATATTTTTACTAATTAATAATAAATTCTGTATAATGGATACTTAAGTAGTTTATTTATGAGAGAAGCAAAGAGCAATGGTTAAATCATTCTTTTAAAAGCTCTTGACAGTAGAAAATCAATTTTTCTAGATGATTATTAATATTAGTTAAACGCTGCTGATTGGTGGTAGTTTGACGAGCAGTAAGAAAAAAAGCAAATTCTGTTTGTAACAGTCGAAAAGCACGATTAATTTCTGTTTGTAAAGATTGCCACTTGTGGTAAATAGCTCCTTTTAATTCAGTACCTGTTAAAGTCATCACTTCTTTGGTGAAGTGTAGTTGCAGCTCTTGATAAAGCTTTTTTTGATTCTCCTCAGCAGGAGATTTTAGAGATTGTTGTAATTTCAAAAGTTTTTTAAAAAAGTATTCATAACAATTACAATAGGATTTAGGTAACATAGTAGGAATAATTTTAATTTAGATTAAGCTAATTACACGGTCAAATATATTTTTATCCTGTTTTTGGATAAGATTAATTAAAAAAATAGATGTAAAACCTATTAAGTTCAGAAGTTACCTTCTATCATCAAACAACTAAATATATATTTTAAATTAATAGAGAAAATAAATTATGAACGCTACCACCGTCAATGTTCCAGAGACTAATCATCAAAATTTACCTATTCCAGAATGGCTGCAACAATGTTTACTGATTGAATCTTCAGATACAAATCAGTCTGACTCTGATAATAGCCTAGTCTGTCGTGCTTTTAATTTTGCCTATCATCTTCACGAAGGGCAATATCGCAAGTCAGGTGAGCCATATATTGCTCATCCTGTGGCTGTAGCTACTATGTTACGAGATTTAGGGGGAGATAGTGCCATGGTTGCGGCGGGTTTTCTCCATGATGTAGTAGAAGATACGGAGGTGACACCTGACGAAATCGAAGCAGAATTTGGACTAGAAGTACGGCAATTGGTTGAAGCTGTCACCAAACTATCTAAATTTAATTTTTCTAGTAAAACTGAGCGTCAAGCGGAGAATTTTCGACGAATGTTTTTAGCCATGGCTAAGGATATTCGAGTAATTGTAGTCAAGCTGGCAGATAGACTGCATAATATGAGAACTCTAGAACATTTATCTGGCGATAAGCAAAAAAGAATTGCTATGGAAACTAGGGAAATTTTTGCTCCCCTAGCTAATCGTTTAGGTATAGGTTGTTTTAAATGGGAATTAGAGGATTTATGTTTTAAATATTTAGAACCAGAAGCCTATCGTAATATACAACTATTAGTAGCAGAAAGAAGATCCGATCGCGAAGCAAGATTAGAAAAAGTTATTGAAACCTTACGTTTGAAATTGCGGGATTTAGGGGTTCATATTTTTGAGTTGAAAGGAAGACCTAAGCATCTTTATGGTATTTACAATAAGATGCAAAAACAACAAAAGGAATTTAACGAAATTTATGATTTAGCTGGTATTAGGGCTATTGTGGAGACAAATGACGAGTGTTATCGCACCCTAGCGGTAATTCACGACGCTTTTCGCCCTATTCCAGGACGTTTTAAAGATTATATTGGCTTGCCGAAACCTAATCGCTATCAATCTTTACATACAACGGTAATTGGCTTACAGGGCAAGCCCTTAGAAGTACAAATCCGTACTTTAGAAATGCACCACATCGCTGAATATGGAATTGCTGCCCACTGGAAATACAAAGAAAGTGGAGGCTCTCATCTTACTCAATTCAGTTCTGCTGATGAAAAATTCACTTGGATTAGACAACTTGTAGAATGGCAAAATGACCTTAAGGATGCCCAAGAATATATTGATAGTCTGAAGGATAATTTATTTGAAGATGATGTTTATGTCTTCACACCCCAAGGTGATGTGGTAGTTTTAGCTAAAGGTGCTACTCCGGTTGACTTTGCCTATCGTATTCATACAGAAGTAGGGCATAACATGAAAGGTGCAAGGGTAAATGGCAAATGGACAGTTTTAGATCGACCTCTGCAAAATGGTGATATTGTTGAGATTATTACCAGCAATAATAGCAGACCAAGTTTAGATTGGCTGAATTTTGTAGTTACTCCTACTGCTAAAAATCGTATTCGTCAATGGTATAAAAGATTTCATCGAGAAGAAAATTTACTCAGAGGTAAAGAATTATTAGAAAAAGCCTTAGGAAAAAGTGGTTTAGATTCTCTCTTAAAATCCGAACCGATGTTGACAGTTGCTAATAAATTTAATTATCAAACTGTTGATGATTTGCTCGCAGGTTTAGGCTATGGAGAAATGACCTCTAAAAATGTGGTTAATCGACTCCAAGATATTATTAAATCCCAACAAACAGTGCCAGAAAAAGAAATAGAAATACAGCACGATAAACCCCAAAATCAAAATCGTATTTCTAGTCATAAAAATAGTGATTCACCTATTGTTGGCATAGAGGGTTTATTATATCATTTTGCCGGTTGTTGTCGCCCCTTACCCGGAGAACCAATTATTGGTGTAGTAACCAGAAACGCCAAAGGAATTTCTATTCACGGTCAAAAATGTCATAATGTCGAAGAGATACCGGGTGAGCGAATAATTCCTGTTAGTTGGAATTCTAATAATAGTAATGGTAGAATGCAGACTTATCCCGTCGATTTACAGATAGAAGTAATTGACAGGGTAGGAGTGTTTAGAGATATTTTAAATAAACTAAGCGACCAAAATGTTAACGTTATTAATGCTGGTGTAAAAACCAGTTTTGGCAAACCTGCTTTAATTTCTTTAAGCATTGAAATTAAAGATCGCGAACAATTAGAATATATTATTACTCAAATCAGAAAAATGAGTGATACCCTCAATATTCGTCGGATTACTGAAATAGAAACAGATTAATTAAAAGTTAATAGTTACTAATAACTTTTAACTTTCCAATAAATATATATAAATAAGTAATGAGCCAAGAAATAAATATTTATTAAAATGACTATTTTTCCCTACCCTAGTATTGATCGGGTTATAGAAAGAAATCCTTTAACAGTGTCTCCAGATACAGCTTTATCCAGGGTAATTCAGTTAATGGATAGAGGAAAAAATGTAAGCTGCATTTTAATTTTACTGGGGAACAAACCTATTGGTATATTTACAGAAAGAGATTTAGTTAAATTAGTTGCTGAAAATAAATCTTTAGAAGATTATCAGATTCAAGAAGTAATGAGTAAATCTTTAATTACTCTAACCCTTACACCTCAAACAAATATATTAGATTCATTAAAAATTTTTCGCCAACATAAAATTAGGAATCTACCAGTAATTAACTCAGAAGGCAAATTATTAGGAATTATAACTAATACTACCATTACTAAATGCCTGCAACCTGAAAATTTAATGAAATTGAGACAGGTTAATGAGGTAATGAACACCAATACGATAACTGGAAAACCACAAGAAAGTATTTTAACCTTGACTCAAAGAATGGTTAAAAATAGAGTCAGTTGTATCGTAATTTGCCATGAAAATTTAACCCCATTGGGGATTGTTACAGAAAAAGATATAGTTAAATTAAAAGCCCAACAAATTAATCTCCACACAACTTTAGCTTCAGAAATTATCAAAGAGCCATTAATCTCCATTCGAGACAATGATTCTCTAACTAAAGCTTTAGAAAAAATGGAAAATCATAATATTCGGAGATTAGTAATTGTTAATGAAAACCAAAAAATAACAGGTATTATTACTCAAAGTACCTTATTAAAAGCTTTTAATTGGATTGAAGTAACCGACGTTATTGAAACTTTAAATAAAACTATTAAGCAAAAAACTTTAGCTCTTAGTAAACTTAATCGTAATTTAAAAGAAAAAGATAATCTCTACCAAAAAATAGTTAATGAAATATCCAGTGCAGTCATAATTTTTGATAAAAAATTAACTTATAAGCTTTTGGGAGGAAATAATTCAAAATTATTTAATATTTTTCAGAAAAACGAAGGCAAACCAATAAATTTTATTGAAGATAAAAAGTTATTAGCAATAATATATCCTTTTTTAAATCATGCTATAAAAGGTAACAAAAAAACTAGAGAATTTAGTTACGAACACAAAATTTATCTTCTCCACGCTATTTCTTTAAAAAATAATCAACAAGAGATTATTGGAGGAATGATCATTATCCAAGATGTCCATCGACAAAAAGCAATAGAAAGAGAATTAAAAGATAGTGAAGCCGCTATTAGAGCTTTATATGAGGTAACAACTTCTTCTGATTTGACTTTTGAAGAAAGAGCCAAAATAATGTTAGATATGGGTTGTCGTCGTTTTGGTTTAGAAATAGGTTTAATAGCAAAAATAATAGATGATAAATATCAGATTATGATAATTAAATCTGATAGCAATATTCTCAAAAAAAATGATACTTTTCCCATAGAAGAAACTTATTGCCAAAAAACTTTGAACTCCATAGAGCCTATTTATTTTGAAAGTTTTTCTGATCGAGAATGGCAAACACATCCAGCTTATCAAAAATTTAAGTTACAAGTTTATCTAGGAACAAAAATAATAGTAAATGGAAATTTTTATGGAACATTAAGTTTTTCTAGTTTAAATATAAGTAAACGCCACATAAAAACTATTGACAAAGAATTATTACAATTAATGAGTCAATGGATTGGTAGTGAAATAGAACGTTATCAAATTCAAGAAGCTTTAGAACAGCAATTAAAAAGAGATCAATTATTAAAAAATATTATTAAAGAAATTCGTTCAACATTAAATAATAAACAAATTTTTGAAACCACAGCCCAACAAATTGGTAAAGCTTTTGAAGTAGATTGCTGTTTAATTCATACTTGTGAAAATCAAGACGATCGATTAGAAATAAAATTTGTAGCCGAATATTCAAATAATGATATTGATTTTATCTTAGATTCTCAAATACCTTTAGAAAATAATCCCCATTTAGAAAAAGTTTTAGAACAAGATCGAGCAATTTCTTCTCCTGATGTTTATGCCGATCCTTTATTAACAAATATTAATCATATTTATTACCAAAGAGAGATAAAATCTCTGTTGGTAGTGCGTACTTCTTATAAAGGAAAACATAATGGCTTAATAGAAATACAACAATTAAAAAATTATCGAGAATGGTCTCAAGAAGAAATTAATCTCTTAGAAGATATTGCTGAACAATTAGGAATTGCTATTGAACAATCTCGTTTAATTACTGAACAAAATAAAGCTTTAAAACAATTAGAAATACAAAATCTAGAATTAAACTTAGCTCGTCAAAGTGCCGATTTAGCTAATCAAGCTAAAGGTGATTTCTTAGCTACCATGAGCCATGAAATTAGAACTCCCATGAATGCTATTATTGGCATGACTGGTTTATTATTAGATACACAATTATTACCACAACAACAAGACTATGCCAGAACTATTCGAGAAAGTGGAGAAACTTTACTTACTATTATTAACGATATTCTAGATTTTGAAAAAATAGAATCTGGCAAATTAGAATTAGAAGAAAATTCTTTTAATTTAATTGAATTAATCGAAGGAGTAATAGATTTAGTCGCAATTTCAGCAGCGAAAAAAAAATTAAACTTGCTCTATTTCCTTAGTCAAGAAACTCCTCAAAAAATACTTACCGATGACACTAGATTACAACAAATATTAGTTAATCTCTTAACTAATGCGATTAAATTTACAGCTAGTGGTACAATTTGTCTCTGGGTTACTACAACTCAAATCAAGGAAAAACAGGAAATACAATTTGCAGTTTCTGATACAGGTATTGGTATTCCCGAAGCAAATATCAATAAATTATTTCAACCATTTAGTCAAGTTGATTCTTCTATCACAAGAAAATATGGAGGTACAGGCTTAGGTTTAGTAATTTCTAAACGTTTGTGTGAGATTATGGGAGGAAGAATGTGGGTATCAAGTCAAGGGATAATAGCAGGAAATCCGCCACTTAACTGGTCAAATGATTCTCAAGAAAATAAATATATAACTACTTTTTATTTTAATATTATTTCTTCTCCTAATCCATTACCACAGCCAAACAATTTAACCTTATTTCCTAAAAAGCATATTTTAATTGTTGATAATAATAAAATTATTTGTAATTATCTTAGCTATTTAACTGCATCCTGGCAGATGATTCCCATCATAGCTAATTCCAGCGAAAAATTGGCAAAAATTATGGGACAACCTCCTCATTTAGATGTAGCTATTCTTAATAAAGAAATGACTACTACAAATAATATATCTGTTAATAATTTTATTCGTTCTATACCTTTATATATTAACCTTCCTTTAATTACTATAACTTCTTTAGGTAATCATAATTCTAAAGATAATTTATTAGGAAATAATAGAGAAAGTAATCTCATTAAACCAATTAAACATTCTCAACTGAAGAATATTTTAACTAATATTTTTGGTAATCTTAAAACACAAATACCAATTACTGATTCTTCAGCCATGTTATCTGATTTAGAAATGGCTCAAAGGTATCCCTTAAAAATTCTCTTAGTAGAAGATAATCCTGTCAATCAAAAAGTAGCTAGATTAATTTTAGAAAGATTTGGCTACTTAACAGATGTGGCTGGAAATGGCAAAGAAGCAATAGAAGCCATACACCGTCAACACTATGATTTAGTATTCATGGATATTCAGATGCCAGAAATGGACGGAATCACTGCAACTCATCAAATTCGCCAAGAATTTGGTGAAAATCCCTTTATTATTGCCATGACAGCTTCTGCCACTGTCGTCGATAGAGATAAATGTTTAGCGGCTGGAATGAATCAATATTTGAGTAAGCCAGTAAAAAAATCTGAATTAAAACAAGCTTTGATTTTAACTTATCAAAAACTAACTGGTTTAGAAGTTGAAACTATTACCGAAAATGAAATTTTAAATCCAAGCAAAAATGAGGTAATTAATGCTCAAATTTTTGCATCCTTACGAGAAATGATTGGAGAAGAATCCTTAGAAGTCTTAGTAGAAATAATTGAAACTTATATTAATGATTCCTCATCTTTAGTCGATAAAATCGTCCAAGCAATGGAAAAATCTGATTGTGAACAATTAGATAAAAGTGCCCATAGTTTAAAATCTAGTAGCCATCTTTTAGGTGCAGTTAATTTATCCGCCATTGCTTATCAGTTAGAAATGATGGGGAAAAACCAAATACAACCAAACTTAAATTTAATTTCTCAATTAACAACAGAATATCACCAAGTAATAAATAGATTACAACAGGAAAAACAAAAACTTGATAATGAAAGAATTTAGAATTTAGAAACCTAATCCCTAAATATATAAACTTGCCACATATTCTCCATAACCATTGTAGGGTAAAGTTTCCTTAATATCCCAACTTAAGTTAGGGCCAGAACTAATAAATTTTTCCGTAGCTTGTGACCAACGGGGATGAGGTTTACTCGGATTAACATTAGCTTCAAAATCGTATTCATAACCATTAATAGTATTCCAATAAGTAGCAGGTTGACTAGCCAAAAATTCGATTTTAACAATAGATTTTGCTCCCTTAAAACCATATTTCCAAGGAATAACCATTCTTAAAGGTGCGCCGTGCTGTTTTGGTAAATCATGGCCGTAAATTCCCACAGCAAAAAAAGCTAATTCATTTGCCATTTCTTCCATAAGCAAACCTTCAGTATAAGGCCAAGGCAGAGATTTTAAACTGATACCAGGGCCAACGGTAATTTCTGGATCGTAAAAAGAAGTAAAACTCACATATTTAGCCTCAGAAGTTGGTTCAACTAATTCAATTAATTTACTCATCGGAAAACCAATCCAAGGTAATACCATTGACCAAGCTTCAACACAACGAAAACGATAAATTCTTTCCTCTAAAGTAAATTTTTTTTTCAAATCGTCTAGATCGTAAATACGAGGTTTTTTGACTAAACCTGTTACCTCAACTTGCCAATTTTCTGTAGGTAAATTTTGGGCTTTTAACCAGATATTTTTACTGCCACCAAATTCATAAAAATTATTATATTGAGCTGCTAATAATTCATCGGTTATAGGACGATTAACTTGGGAAAATTTAGGATTAGGAATAGAATATAATTTAGGATATTTTATAGTTTTCTCTAAAGCTTTTTCTGAAGAAGTTTTTTGGCAACCAGTTAAGGGCAACAGACTGCTAGTAACCCCTATACCGATTAAACTTTTCAGAAAACTACGACGAGTAAAATAACTGTTTTCAGATGTTACTTCGTTTTCAGAAAGATGCCAAGATGATGGTATCTGAATAAAATTCATAAAAAGTTTTTAACTAAATTATTTTTCTCAAATTTCCTTTGGAAATTATAATTAAGCCAATAATAACTTATATATTCAGTAAATATAGGCAGATGAAACGAAAATTATTAGGTTTTGCAGTTATTGGTATTTTGGGAATTAGTGGCTTAATTTGGATAATAAATCGTCCCAATCCTATGATTCGTCGTCCCATTGCCCAAAAAGCTCCTATCTTATTATTCCCCACCTACATCAACTTAGATTTTTACTATCGTCAGTCCATTAATTATGTTGAATTCGCCGATCAGCTTATTTATGATGCTACTAGCAGTGCAGATATTGAACTAGCACAAGAAAAAGTCGAACTAGCACAAGAAAACCTTAATGCGATACCTCTCTCATTTCTGGGTTATGAACGAAAAAGATATTGTCTTTTTTTTCAGTGTAGTTGGGACTTTACCATAGATGAGTATAAAACCGTTAGCGATGATATTGCAGAACTAGAAGATACAATTTTCAAGGAAAAAAAGGCTCTTGATGAATTAGAAGAAATAGAAGCTATCATCAAACAGGCAAAAGAAGAATATTCAACCGATGATACTCCCCCAGAACAACAAGAACAAATAATTGATTCTTGGCAAATGGCAATAGATCGATTAAATGAAATTTCTACCAAGACTGTAGCAGGAAGACTAGCACAGACTAAATTATTAACATATAATCCAGATTTTGAAGAAATTGTTGGCATTAAAACTACAAGCCAACATAGCGATACTATGATGAGTGCCGCCGAACAATTTGCCCTAGCAGCAGTTCAAATGTGTGAAAATCCACCCTATTCTGAGAATATTTGGGAACAATGTCGTAATTTATGGCAAGAAGCCATCGCCCCTTTAGAGGAAATAGCTCCAAAAGATATAGGTTATTTAGAAGCACAAACACTTTTATCTCAATATAAATATAATTTGGCTAATGTTGAACTTAGAAAGCAACAAGAAATTGACGCCACTGAAATTTTAGCAACAGCAAAAATTAGAATAGAAAGCTTACTCGCTTCAATCCCGGCCAAACCTAAAGACCTAAATTTCGATCCTACCATTCGTCAATTGCAAAGTATTATTAAGCAATTAGAACAAGTCGATGCAGTTACTACTGTTTATTCTCAAGCACAGCAACTAATTCAAGAGGCTCAAAACAAACTTAAAGAATTGCAATAATTTAAGTCATTAAATGCAATTTAACTACTATGAATGTAATTATTTAGATATAGATCGATTGTCGCCCTCTTTCATCATCAATGAGTATTTCCACCTCCGTTTTAGAAGAATTATTGAAATTATTACCAGATTGGCGACCACAAATGTATTTTAAGTCGTCATTAACCGCCTTATCCCATGCCATGGAGGATCAAGTATTAGCCGGAACTTCTAAGCCTGTAGTTATTGCCAGTTTTCAACAAGAGCGTTTTTATCGACAAGAAGCCCATAGATATGGACGTATTGCCCAAAAAAGCGATCAAGTTTATGTTTTAGCTGCACCTGAAACGGAGTTTAAAAATAGTTCTGGTATCTATGAAACCATAGCTTTCGATCCCCAAGATAGTCTTACCCAGGAATGGCATTTAATCGTTATTGGAGAACAATATGCCACTTGTTTAATTTGTCGTGAAAAAATAAATCATTCCCTCCATCAATCTGCGCCCAGTATTGATAATAATCGTCGCTTTGAAGGAATTTGGACTTTCGATCGCACTGTGAGCTATAAGGCTACAGATATTTTATTAAGAAAAATTTTAAATTATCGTCCCGAACTAGAAAATAAAATTACCCAAGCACGTAAACTTTTATTAAGTTGGCAGCAAAAAAGAAATAAGAAAAATTTACTAACTACAGAATCCGATCCTTTTGTGCAAAGATTACTGAATTATTTACAGGCTAGTCAATATAAGCTGATGAAAGCCAATCGTTTTCTGGCCATGAAGGAGCAAAAAGAGCGTTTGATTAATGAAGTAACCATGGCCATTAGACGTTCTTTAGACCCTGAAGAAATTATGCACTTAGCAGTTCAAAAATTAGGAGAAGGCTTA
Source organism: uncultured bacterium (assembly GCA_964413275.1). Lineage (GTDB taxonomy): Bacteria > Cyanobacteriota > Cyanobacteriia > Cyanobacteriales > JAABRE01 > JAABRE01. The sequence goes on from CAYPSO010000059.1 coordinate 26,840, forward strand.
GGAGTATGTCGCTGTGTCGTTTATCGTTGTAAAGAAAGTGATGCGATCGCCACCATTCATCATGAATTTTTAAACAATAATATTGTTTCCATCCAAGGACAAAAATGGCCTTTAGAAAATAATCCCCTATTTCAACAGGTTTTAAAGCTAGGGGAATCCGTTAATGTTGATAACGCTTTAACCGATCCAAGAATTAAGAGTAATAACTTAAAAAATCTTATTACTAAATATTCCATATTATCTTGGTTACTCGTACCTGTACTTTACCAAGGCAAATTACTCGGCATGGTGGAGTTACACCGTTGTAATCCTGAGCCTTCTGAATGGAAAACAGAAGATATTGCCCTAGTAGATGCGATCGCCACCCAAATTGGTGTAGCCTTAATTCAAGCTGAAGCCTATGCTAATCTTGAAGATTTAAACGAACAACTAGAAGCTTTAGATCGAACTCGTTCTAATCTCGTTGCCATTACAGGCCATGAATTACGCACTCCTCTTTCCACCATTCAAGTCTGTTTAGAAAGTCTGGCTTCCGAACCAGATATGTCCTTAGAATTAAGGCAAATTATGTTAAATACCGCCTTAACAGATGCAGAAAGAATGCGTAAACTTGTTCAAGATTTTCTCACCTTATCTAAATTAGAAAGTGGTCGCATAAAATGGCATCTTGAACCTTTATCTTTAGGAGAATGTATTGATTTAGCCGTAAGTAACGTTTCTGCCCATCGTCGTCAGGAAGATTTACCAAAAATTATTTATGATATATCCTCAGATTTACCTTTAGTTAAAGCCGATGGTGAATGGTTGGTAGAAGTATTAGCAAAACTATTAGATAATGCCTGTAAATTTACTAACAAAGATGGTAAAATTTTTATTGAAGTTAACACCAATGGTAAAGCCATCCTAGAAGTTACCATCACCGATACAGGACGAGGCATTGAACCTAACCGCTTAGAAACAGTATTCGATCGCTTTTATCAAGAAGAAGGGGCATTACGTAGAAGTGCTGGCGGTACAGGATTAGGTTTGGCTATTTGTCGGCAAATCGTCAAAGGATGGGGAGGTAAAATTTGGGCTGATTCTGCCGGAAAAAATCAAGGTAGCAAATTTCATTTTACTATACCAATTTATCAATCTTAATTTTTATGAATAGCTTTAATTAATACTTAGTTATTCAGATTTTTCAATTTCCTCTTTTACTAATTCTAAGGGAAGTTCTAAGACTCTGGTAATTTGTTCAATGGGTAAGCCTTCTTTGATTAATTCTGTGGCGATTTCTAGTTTAATGTCTTGTTCAAGGGTTGATGATTGGGGTTCATTTTCTGATTTTCCTTCACAAAAATTACCCCCATTAATCTGTATAACATCTTTCACTTTACTACCATGAAAAACATTAGAATAAAAATATCTTTTTAAACTTGATTTAAGATTAGATTTACTTACTTCTTCCCCTAAAATTTCTGACAAAGTTTTCCATAATTTCCCTGCGGTATCCCTCACATATTTTTCAGAACGATGATGTGTCTTGCCAATTTCCCCATATTTTTGATGATTAATAACTCCCTCCAATATTTCACACT
>CAYPSO010000060.1:0-25282 GCA_964413275.1 uncultured bacterium
GATCGCAATGAAATTTCTGATAATGTAAAAGTGGATGTTTCAGAAGCAGCCACAGGTTATGGCGTAGAAATAATTCGGGCAGATGTCAAAGATTTAGTATTTCCGGGCAATTTGCGGGAAATAATGAATCAAGTCTTAGAAACCGAAAGACGTGCTGAAGCAAAATTAATTGAAGCGAGAAAAGAAGCAGAAGTTAATCAAATTCGATCGCAATCGGAAAATGAGGCAAAATTAAAAAAACTAGAAACAGAAAAAGCACAATTAAAGATTGCCGCCGAAGCAGAGCAAGAGCGAGCAAAAATTCGTTTAGAAACAGAAATTGAACAAGCCAAGGCAATGGCTCAATATCCCGTCTTATTAAGGCTACGTCAAATTGAAGCCCTCCAAGAAATGGCAAAACAAGGAGGTAAATTTACCATCGGTTTAAGAGATGATGAGCTATCCTCAATGTTTGAGAGTGATAAATCTGAGTAATTTTTTCATGCAAATAACAATTGAAAATGCTATTGACGGTTTTAATTGGTACTGTTAACATAGTAGTATGAACTTAGAAACATTAGAACAAAACCATGAGGAATGGTTAATTGATGATTTTGTGGAGGTGGCTAATCAACTATTACCTCGTTATCTATCTGAAATTAAAGGTAATACCAAAGTTAAAGAAGAAATTAATCCTCGTTTAGTAAGGCATTACACCAGTCAAAAGTTAATAGATGAACCTATTCGTAAAAATCGCTATGCCTTTTATAACTATCGTCATCTTTTACAATTTTTGCTAGTTAGACGCTTATTAAGTGATGGTATTGGTGCTGCGGCTATTGGTGATTTATTAACAACTAAAACCAATAAGGAATTAAAAAGTTTACTGATTGGTGGTATTCAAATTCACCTTACCACTGTGCATCCTGCTGTAACAGAAACTGCTAATAATCCGGCTTTGGCATACTTAACTAATTTAAAAAGAGAAAAACAAAATCATTCACCTACAACTAACCAATCAACAAAAAAAACAAGAAGCTATAGTAATAAAGCCGCAATTAATCATAATTTAGCTAATATTCCTGAAAATAAAACCTTAGAAAATGATAAATCATCTCGATTATTATCAAATTCTTCACAGTGGACTCATTTAGAAGTATTAGAAGGTTTAGAGTTACATATTCGTGATGATTTTGCCTATCCCAGTAGTATCAAAGAACAAGAATCCCTTAATCAACATTTAATTCACATTTTCACTCAATGGTTAAAGAGGAAAAAACATGAGTAAAATTAAACCCCAAATCCAATTTATTCCCCTGCGAGATGCTATTTCATCTGATAGTATCACCAATCTAGATTTAATTGTCAGAATAACTGTACCAGAAATTAACATTGTTAAATCACGTCCTGTTTTAAATTTAGGTTTAGTGATTGACAGGTCTGGCTCTATGGATGGAAAAAAGATAGAATATGCTCGCCAAGCAGCTTGTTATGCAGTAGAACAACTCTTATCAACTGATAGAATAAGTGTCACTATTTATGATGACCAAGTAGAAGTAATAGTCCCCAGTACATTAGTTACAAATAAAGAATTTATTCTTAATAAAATCAAAAAAATTACTCCTGATGGCATGACAGCTTTACATGATGGATGGTTAGAAGGAAGCACCCAAGTTAGTCAACACTTAAAGCCTCAACAATTAAACCGAGTCATTTTATTGTCCGATGGTTTAGCTAACGTCGGAGAAACTAATCCTGATGTCATTGGTAATGATGTTCATGGCTTAAGTAAACATGGTGTTAGTACCACAACTATGGGAATTGGTGATGATTTTAATGAAGATTTAATGCAAGGGATTGCCCTTAGTGGTGATGGTAACTATTACTATATTCAAAACCCCGAACAATTACCTAGTATTTTTAATTCAGAGTTGCAAGGAATTATGGCAACTGTCGGGCAAAAAGTTAGTATGGGTATCAAAACCTTTGCAAATGTAGAGTTGGTTGATGTTTTTAATGACTTGGATAAAACTGAGTTTGGTAATTATAAGCTACCGAATCTGATAGCTAGTAATCACATTGATTTAGTATTGCGGTTAAAAATTCCTGCAATCTCAGAATCAATGCCGTTGGTAGATTTTCGTTTAGCCTGTGATGACGGGGAAACCCAATTAAGAAAAGTATCCCACTATCAGTTACAGTTACCGGTGGTCAAATCTGCCCAATTAAGTGAATATCCCTTCAATGAGGAAGTAAAAGCAAAAGTTGCTCAATTAATAGCATCACGGGCAAAAGAGGAAGCAATAAGAAACCTTGATAGAGGAGATGTTGTAGCAACGAGAATAAGTTTAGAAAATGCTAAACAACACATAAGCGAATCTAATCTAGCTCCAGCAATGGTTGCACGAGACAAGGCAGAAATTGAGGAATTATTGCAGGATTTAGAACAAGGAAATCAAAAAGTCCTGCGGAAAAAAGCTGTTTATCAAAACTATAAAAAACGACGTACTTAGGTGGAATTCAGAAAAGATTTTACCAGTTGTAGGGTGGGCAAAAGTATTATGTTTTATTATTAAGTATTGTAAGTTATTTTTTTGCCCACCTTAGAAGTTGTCTGAGAAGTATAAATTGTTAATTTTTAGCCCCAATCCTCCTGCCTTACCAAGGGGGGATTGGGGGCTAAATCTAGTATAAAAAAACTTTTCAGATGCCTCTTAGATATTGAAAATTACTTAACGATTAACCATACCAACTAAGAACTAAAAAATGCTTTCTTGTCCCATACCCATAGAACAATATCCTTACGTACTTCTGGCTCATGGAGGCGGAGGAAAATTAATGAATCAGTTAATTGAACAAATGTTTAGAGCAACTTTCGATTCTGCGGTAAACCAACATGATTCAGTAACTCTAAACTTACCCTCTGACAAGATAGCTTTTACCACTGATTCCTACGTTGTTAAACCCTTATTCTTTCCAGGCGGTGATATTGGTTCTCTTGCTGTTTTTGGTACGGTTAATGACTTAGCCATGAGTGGAGCACGTCCTTTATATATCAGTGTAGGTTTTATTCTTGAAGAAGGTTTACCCATGGAAACCCTCTGGCAAGTAGTACAGTCCATGCAAAAAGCAGCAAATCAAGCACAAGTCAAGATTGTTACTGGAGATACTAAAGTAGTCGATCGCGGTAAAGGAGATGGTATTTTTATTAATACAGCAGGTATTGGCATAATTGAACATCAACAGGCAATTTTACCTAAATCAGTGCAACCTGACGATATGATTTTATTAAGTGGTGATATTGGTCGTCACGGCATGGCTATTATGGCAGTAAGAGAAGGTTTAGAATTTGAAACCACCATTGAAAGCGATACTGCACCTTTAGCATCTGAGATATTAAAATTACTAGAAGCTGGAATAGAAATTCACTGTTTACGAGATTTAACCCGTGGAGGGCTTACCAGTGCAGTCAATGAAATTGCTCTGAGTGCGGGAATCAAAATGCACCTTGATGAACAGGCTATTGAAATAAGGGAAGATGTTAAGGGTGTCTGTGAAATTTTAGGTTTAGATCCATTATACGTGGCTAATGAAGGACGTTTCATTGCTTTTGTTCCACCTAGTTTTGCTGAACAAACCTTAAATATTCTGAAAAAACATAACAACCAAGCTCAAATTATTGGTCAAGTAGGGGAAAAAAGTAGTCAAAAAGTTGGTTTAGTTACCCTAAAAAGTAGTATTGGTGCAACTCGTATTTTAGATATGTTGAGTGGGGAACAATTGCCTCGTATTTGTTAAAAAAATTAATTACTATATCTTAATCTTAATTTTTCGATTCGATTTGTTGTTGTAATTACTCAGATAAATTAAGATTTATAAGATTGGTTCTTTCATGGTTTTCTAAAAGTCTTTAATGTTAATTTTTTAGTTTAATATTATTATCTTTAATTTCAAATAAATCTGTTGCTTTTAACAAGAGTCCAAGTCTTTTATAGCCATAATTTCTTGAATCAAAGGAAGAATCTAATTTCAAAAGTTGCTGTCCAAAATTACCAATATTAACCCAATTATTGTTATTATTACCATCATCTAATAAATCATCAAACGCTTCTTTTAATATTTCATATATTTCTGTCAATGGTTTTATTTTTGTTTCAGTTTGATTAGCTGAATTAATAGAAGTTTGTTCACTTTTTTCATTGTTTTCAGATATTATTGTTTGAGTATCTCCTAAAATTTCCGTATGAATGAAACGATCGCAAGCATTCACAAAAGCTTTAGGCGTTATCAGTTTACCGAAACCATAAACAAGTAATCCTGATTGTCTAATTCTATGGGCTAATCTGGTAAAATCACTATCACTTGAAATAATACAAAAACCATCAAACTTTTCAGTATATAATAAATCCATTGCGTCAATTATTAAAGCATTATCCGTAGAATTTTTTCCTGTTGTATAACTAAATTGCTGAATAGGAACTATACCTGCTTCATTAAGCACATCTTTCCAAGAATTCATATTCGGATTCGTCCAATCGCCATAAATTCTTTTAACATTTGCAGTTCCTAATTTAGCAATTTCTTTAAGTATATTAATGATAATACGATGGCTGGTATTATCTGCATCAATCAATACAGCTAATTTCTCATTTCTAAACTGAACTTCTCCTTTCATAATATTTTTCTTAGATAATAGACAATATAAAATTGTTTATATTAGATAGATATTAATTTATTTATAAACTAAATCCCTGCAAATGACTACGAGGATTATGCTTACGAATAGCTTGAATTTTTTCATAATATTCCTTTTCTTGAGGAGAAATTTCTGAAGGAATAGTAATCATAATTTTCACATATTGATCGCCCCTAGAACCTTTAGGATTTGTCCAGCCCTTACCTTTAAGACGTAAAGATTGACCAGTTTTAATACCTGCGGGAATTTTCATTTTTACCATACCATCGGGGGTAGGCACTTCAATAGATGCACCTAAAACAGCTTCATCGGGAGTAATAGGTATTTCACAAACCAAATTATCCCCATCAAAGTTAAAGAAAGGATGATTTTGTAATTCTACGTTTAAATATAAATCCCCTTGTTTCTTACTGTAGGTATCAATTTTGCCTTTACCACGCACCCTAACCTTACTCCCTTGTTTCGCACCTGCGGGAATGCGTACATCAATTATTTCATTACCTAAATTCAGGCGTTTTTTGACACCTCGATAAGCTTCAGAAAAACTAAGAGTAATACTCGCTTCTCGATCTAAAGAAACACCACTTGTACTTGCATAATTATCAAAATTACTACTAAATGGACTGCTTTGGGTAGTCGTTCGATAAGAATAACTTCTAGTGCTACCAGTATTAGAAAACTTACCTAATAATTCATTAATAAATTCTTCAAAATTACCATATTGACTAAAATCAAAACCACCTAAATCGACATCAGGTGAACCAGCTTGACCTTGCCAACCACCTTGGCCAACTTGTTGCCAATATTGACCAAATTGATCGTATTTTTGGCGTTTTTCTTGGTCTGATAAGACTTCGTAAGCTTCACTAAGTTCTTTAAAATGAGCTTCTGCTTCCTTATTACCCGGATTTCTATCAGGATGATATTTCAAGGCCAATTTGCGGAAAGCCTTTTTAATCTCCTCCGCACTCGCCGTTTTACTAACACCCAAAACCGAATAATAATCTTTAAAATCAGTAGCAGCCACAGAAGCCTCCTTAATAATTAAAATTAAATGATTAATTTAAAAATTTTTTATAATTTTATATTTTTAGTTATAGGTTAACAAAATTATTAGCAAATTATAGTTCGGTTGTTACTTAAATTGCATTGGAAAATTTCCGTACGTAATTAGTTAGTGATTTCTGGGAATAAATATCCCAATAACGGTGCGTTACGCGCTTGGCTAACGACACCCTACCATTATGAAATCTGGTAACATCTTTTCTGAATTTCACCTTAGATAATTTTTAAAAGGTAATAAATAATTAGTGGAGACAGACAGTTATGTCTGTCTCAAAGAGGATTAAATTACTGTTCCATCAGGGATAACAGCGTTTTTGAGTATAACTACGATGCCGCTACGAATGTAAAAACCTTGATCTTCACGATTAGATTCTTCAACACGGTCTTTATTAAGTATTAATACTTTGCGACCAATGCGAGCATTTTTATCAACAATAGTTCGACGCAGGGTACTTTCTGCACCAATGCCAATGGGAATTTGTCCATTTTGCTGTCCAGATGCCCTTTCCGCTAAGGGTTCATAATAATCTGCACCCATTAATAAACTATCTTCAATTACACAACCAGCCTCAATACGAGTTCGTACTCCTAGTACAGAATGACTAATTTTACATTCTTTAAGAATACAGCCTTCACCAATCATAGATTCTCTAATTTCACAATCTAATAATTTAGTTGGAGGCAAATGACGAGCGCGGGTGTAAATTGGAGCTTTTTCATCGTAGAAACTAAAGTCAGGTTTAGGCTGTTGAGTTAGTGCTAAATTAGCATCATAAAAAGCTTCAATTGTTCCGATGTCTTCCCAGTAATCATCGAATAAATAAGCTTGAATGTTATGATTCTTAGCAGCCCCCGGAATAATTTCTTTACCAAAATCAGTTTGTTCGGGATTATTTTCTAATAAATTAACCAAAACCTCTTTTTTAAACACATAAATTCCCATCGAAGCAATATAGGGTTTTTTCTTCGCTTCCTCTGGTGTCAAGCCTAAAGAAGCAGTGTCAACCTGCATTTTCTTTAGTGCATCTCCTGTGGGTTTTTCACTGAAATCAATGACTCTGCCATTATCATTAATTTTCATTAAACCAAAGGCAGAAGCCCTTTTCTCATCAATGGGAACAACGGAAAGGGTAATATCAGCACCAGTTTCCCGATGGCGTTTGACAAATTGACTATAATCCATGCGGTAGAGATGATCTCCTGAGAGAATGAGATATTCATCTACATCCCATTCTTCCATCAACCAAAGATATTGTCTGACAGCATCTGCTGTACCTTGAAACCAACCCGGATTTTCTTTAGTTTGTTGGGCGGCTAAAACTTCGACAAAGCCATCACTAATAGCACCAAAATTGTAGGCACGAGTGAGATGGCGATTTAAAGAAGCAGAATTAAATTGAGTTAGTACATAGATTTTGAGTATTTCTGAGTTAATACAGTTACTCACGGGAATATCTATCAAGCGATACTTACTAGCCAGGGGTACGGCTGGTTTAGCTCTTAATTTTGTTAATGGATAAAGACGAGTACCAGCGCCTCCTCCAAGAATGATACCTAATACTTTTTTCACAAAAAGACCTCACAACTGCCGTATAAGCTATGACTAAAGTTTATGCCTCTAGGGGACATCTAGGTAAGAGGAAAAAAAAATATTCTGAATTTTCTTTAGTCTTATCCTCTCAAAGCTATAGTAATCAAGCCTTGTTGACCTAAAAGAATTTCTCTGACTAATGTAAATATTCCCACCCAAATAATGGGGCTAATATCAACTCCCCCTAAAGGTGGAATTAGTTTACGCATGGGAATAAGAAAAGGTTCTGTAGGCCAAGCAATCAAATTAAATGGGAGTTTATTGAGATCGACGCTAGGATACCAAGTAAGAATTATGCGAAAAATAAACAAAAAAGTCATTAATCCCAAAATAATACTGAGAATGTTACTGCCTACATTGGTAAAATTCATAAAACCACAAAATTTAAGTAAAATTATTATTTTGATAAAAAGCCTATCAGCTATATTCTTCAATTTTAGCTTTTATCGCTCCTCAAAGTATGGCAAGTAGTTGATGGGGGTATATTTCGTGTAAAATATTTTCAAACAAGAAAATAAGGTAAACAAAATATGACTCCTTCTTTAGCTAATTTTTTCTGGAGTTTACTCTGGGGTGCTGGTGTATTAGGTCTTATTGCTGTTGGTGCGATCTTTGTTAGCCAAAAAGATAAAATCCAACGTTTTTAATAAATCTGATTTTATTTTGTCAATATTGTAAGGTAGGTAATCTCCATAAGATCGCCTACCTTATTTGTTGTTGTAGTAAGCTCTTTGACACTCGCCCGTTAAATCAAAGATTGTAACGGGCGATTCTTGATTCACAGACACTTAACTAGCTTAGTCAAATCACTTTGGCTAAACCCCGTCAGTACGTCTCCACAAGGATTTTGACTTACGGTATGCCCTACCGCAATTAATCCTCTATTCCGTATCACCTTTGCACTAACCACATCTCTTGGTGCTGTATAACCACAATACTGACAATTATGTATTCTTTCTCTTAATTGCTTTTTTCCTGTATGACTACCACAGTTACTGCATTCTTGAGATGTACCATTTTTGTTAACTTTCAGATAAAATTTGCTTCTTTTCCAGCACACATAAGGCAAAATTTCGTTGATAAATTGCCCATTGAAAAGCAATCATTAGATAATATCCCGTTGCCTTTTTCACAATACGAGCTTGTTTAGGCTCGAAACCCGTAGGATAATTCCTAGACTGTTTTATTTTTAACCAACCTAATTGTGGTAACATAACTTTGCCTTGTACCAAACAATTTTTAAGCATTGCAGGAAAGACAAAACTTCTCATCTGCTTTTTAAATCTAGGAAAGCCATAACCTTTAGACTTCAGAGCGGAAAACGCTCTATCTAAGGTTTTCAGAGTTTGCTGTAATACCTGAGCATTAACAGATTTTAAGTATGGGTTAATCTTCTTGGCATTCATGTGCATTTACTGATTAATTACAAGCCTGATATATCTTTATCTAAGTTAATTGCTAATTTAAAAACTGTTAGTAGTCGTTGGATTCGCAGAGACTTTCCTGAGTTAGCAAGTAAATATTTTTATAACAAACCTTTTTTTTGGACGGGAGCTTATTTTGTGGCAAGTTGTGGCGGTGTCACTGTAAGTCAGCTAAAAAAATATGTTGATTCGCAAAAATCCCCCCAAGAATAAGGATGTCCTACGGACGTTTTTTTGTTGGTCAAAATTCATCACCCGTTTGCTTGGTTTCCCTTGCCTTCTGAGGAAACCTCAGAATTCGGGAAATCCGCAATTTCAGTGGGACTTTTTTTTCTTGAGAAATTTAACGGGTGTCCTCTTTTGACATTTAAGATAGCCTCAATCTGCAATCCGTCAATCAATGATAAATGATATATTACAAATAAGCGTTAAATTTTATCTAGGGATTAAAAGCGATCGCATAGTGCCTGCTTCGCAGATCGCCCCTAAAAAATAAATAATAACTGAGTATATATTATGGTAAATTTTGGTTTAAATTCTGCTAGTGTTTTGGGGATATTTCTGGCTGTAGCCGGAGCTTCTCTGTATTTTCTGCGATCTGTACGTCCAGAATTGTCTAGAGATCAAGATATTTTCTTTGCGGCGGTAGGTCTTCTTTGTGGCTTAATTCTTTTGTTTCAAGGCTGGAGATTAGACCCTATTTTACAATTTGGTCAATTTCTGCTGACAGGTTCTACGATATTTTTTGCTGTTGAAGCAATTCGGATGCGGGGAGTAGCCACAGAACAAGCAAGACGTAATACTCCTATTGTGGATGAAGATCGTCCTGTTAGCCGAGTTTATCGCGCAGAATTGGATAGATTAGAACCCTATGATGATGAGCAAGAATATGATAATCCGAGATTAAGAGGTTATCAAGACTCTAGAACTAGCCGTAGGTCTTCTGCTGAGGATCAATCCTATCGTCCTAGAACTAGTCGCAGTAAAAATTCCGATCCCTATGGTGATTATAGTTCTTCTAGCACTCGCTCCCGTCGTCCTCGTCCTAATACTCCTCCGACTCCTCCGACTGATAATTACGATTCATATCCTCCAGGATACGAAAGAGGAGATTTATGGGACGATCGCACTAATCAACAAAAAAGAGATCGCCCATCTAGTGAACGTCGGCCTACTCGGAGACCATCTTCTGTTGATTCTAGTACAGCAGAAACTAGCTATAGACAAACTAGAAAACCCCGCCCTAGTCAAGATTGGGAAGAGCCAAGAAAAACTAGAAATGAAGATATTCCCAATGCTGATTATGTTGATTATCAGCCTATAGATAAACCTAAAAATGATAATCTAGATCCTGATGCTGAACCAGATAATCCTGTAAATTTTGATTACTAAGTTACAGTGGGCAACAAGTTTAGTTATTATTTTGTTTTTGAGTGCTTGTACTGTCCCATCTCGCCAAAATATACCGATTAGTCTTAATAGTCGTTATCACGAACAACAGCCGAGTTTAAGTGGTAACGGCCGTTTTTTGGTTTTTATTTCTAATCGTAACGGTGCTGACCAAATTATTCTTTATGATATACAACAGCGAAATTTTGTTAATTTGCCCGGATTAAATTCTAAAGGTGCGATCGCCACAAACCCAAGTATTAGTCGTACTGGGCGTTATATTGTTTATGTATCTAGTTTTCAGGGAAAACCAGAAATAGTTCTTTACGATCGCGCTACAAAACGCTCGGAGATTTTAACCTTGAGTTATCGTAATTGGATTAGAAATCCGAGCATTAGTCCCAATGGTCGTTATATCGTCTTTGAAACTTCTCGTCGTGGCCAATGGGATATTGAAGTTATCGATCGAGGCCCTAATATTGAATTAGATATAGCTGATGGCACTACTGTACCAGCTAATTAGTTATTAGTTATTGGTAATCCTTTACAATTCATAATTCATAATTCAATTTACTAAATACTGATACTATTTATGATCAAAGAAGGTTTTAGATAAGGATAAGGCACTATTCGCTTCTGATTATTGCGATCGATCTCTTGTTCTACCATATTCAAATTTTGCTGAAATTGCCTGACTATCTCAACAACTATGCTATGATTTCCATCCTCAAAAACATCTTTAAGTTTTTTACCATAAAGTTCTTGAAAAGATTTATCATAGTACCCCAATCGATCGTAACGATAAGCAGACAAGATAAAAAGATTTTCTAGTTGGTCAGCAGATCTTTTATAAGGAGGCAATAACTTGAGAATTTCTTTTTCGGTAATCAATTCTTTACCATTGGAATTTCGCTCAGGAATATCACGGTAAGCAGCTAAAGGCATATTAGCAGCAAATGTCATGTATTCATACTGAGCAAAGTTTACTGCTGAATGCTGAGGTCCACAAATAAAGATTATTGTCGTCATAATTTCAATCAAATCTTCAACAGTGGTAAAGTTTGAAGGCATTCCCTTGACTTTCCCCCCATTATTTTGATCTGATAATTCCTGCGCCCATGCTTGTAATTCCATATCCTGAAGAAGGTCTTCAGGAGTTGGATAAAAATGATGGAGATAGTCAGATACAAAAGTGTGAATGGCATTCCAAACTAGCATTCCATCATCTCGATAAGGATAGTGAGGTAGTCGGGTTGTATCATCCATTCCCCGATTTTCTATCTCTTTTGGAAAAGCAAAGTCCTGTAGATTCCATTCTTGGTAGGCATCTTTAACGAGTTCCATTGATTCGGCTAATGTACCAGCGAGCAATTCATCAACAGGGCCGTTAGGATTAATCAATCTCTGTTGGGCAAGATGATTATTGGTTAACATAAAGCGAAAATGTGGCTTGAGAAGAAGACTCAGAGGATGATTTTCTGCTAGTTGACGGGCTGTTCCAATTGCGATAGGTTCCATGACCAAATGTGTTCGACAAAGGTGAGAATTCATCTCATGGTGATTTCCATCTGCTATTTGAACGCAAAGTTTCGCAAATAACCAATCGAGGGGGTTTTTCTCAAATGGAGTATAAAGATCATTGGGGCTGTTACCTAATTGAATAGCTATAGGAACTAATTTACCTCGATCGCTAATTCCAGAATGTCGCCACCAAAAGAATGCCATTGGTTTAGGTAAATATTTCCGTCCTTTTGCATGAGTACCCCCTTGAACTAAAGAAGAGCCCAGATATTTACCGTCATGACCTGTATAATCTGCAATATAGATGTTTCCCTTGTTTAGTTCTCGATCTAGATTAAACAATGGCTCAAAATCTTTCTGAAAACTAGGAATATTTTTCAAGACTTGTGTGCGACTGTCATCTGACTTTAGCAGACATAACACTAGAGGATTAGCTCCAGATAAACGTTGTTCGGCAAAGGAATCATTGGTTTGGTAAACTTTGGCAACTTGAGGTAATGGTAGTAGAGTAAAGAAATCTTCATAATCTTGAAGATTGTCTAAAGGATCGAGCAGAGATTTAACTTTTGCACTCAGCATATTAGGGACAAGTTCGCCCGTTGCAATAACTCTTTCTGCAATGTACTTAACTGAAAAATTCTCGGCGGCGGGAACTTCCTCCATTAAGACTAAAGGTGGTAGATAATTATAATCGTACTTATAAGCCTGTTGTTGGTGACTCAAATAATCAATGCGATTTGCTTGATTTGTTTCATTTTGCGGCAGAGAAGGATTCATTATTTTATATGTTTATTTATGTCTGCAACAGTAAACAAAAAATAATTTAATGTCAATTACTTTGAGATTTTTATTAATATTTCTTAACTATTAAACTGGATTAAGCACTTAGTATTACACCAAAGCTCCTCCACAACTAGAACCACTTCCCGCAGTACAACCATAACAATAATTAGCTGTTTTTACAGTATTAATTAAATCAAGATTATTTGCGATTAATAAATCACTTACTGTTAATTTTTTTCCTGCTTCTGTAGTAGCTTGTATATTTTCCATTTGATTAAAATCGCAATCATAGATATTACCTAAATAGTCGATAGATAATTGGTTACGACACATTAAATTAGCGACTGTGCCATTGTTATGATTAGATTCTAAAAATTTAAGATAAAGGGTATGTAAATTAGTATATTCTAAATAATTTTTAGTTCTTCCTATAGGAATATTGGTTATTGTAAATAAGTTATTAAATTTTATCTGAAAATGCTCAGAGAGATATTTTTGATAGTCTTGTTGTAATTGTTTTTGTTGCGGAGTTAGAGAAAAATTTTCGTTTTTAGGTATAGGAGGATTGTAAACTAAATCTAAAATTAATTCTGGATTTTCTCCATAACCTAAATTATTTAATTGTTGGATTGCTTCAATTGATTTATTATAAACTCCTGCTCCTCTTTGTCTATCAACATTATCTTGTAAGTAACAAGGCAAAGAAGCAACTACTCTAAGTTTATTTTCGGCAAAATACTTTGATAAATCTGTATATTCTGGTTCAAAAAATATGGTTAAATTTGACCTTACTATTACATTTTTATTATTTTTTTTAGCTGCTTCTACTAAAGGTTTAAAACCATAATTCATTTCTGGCGCACCGCCGGTTAAGTCAACAGTTTTTATTTGAGGAAATCTATTAATTATTTTAATTAATTGTTGACATATTTGCGGGGTTAATTCTTCTGTCCGTTTGGGACTGGCTTCAACATGACAATGGTTACAAGCTAAATTACATTTTTTACCTAAATTAATTTGTAAAATTGTAATTTTTTGTTTGCTTAAAGGAGTTTCTAATTTATCTTTAAAGGGAATAATTTTTATCTGAGTTGATGGCATAATTTTTAACTCTTTTATGTTTACTATAGTAGTGGACATTATTGCCCACCCTACAATCTTAATTGTAATTGAGGATTATTAATTTATAGCTAATTGCGCTGATAATCGCAGCAATAGGTAAAGTTAATAGCCAAGATAAAACTATCTGGTAAAATACCTTAAAATTAGCTGTTTGAGAAACTAAACCCACCCCAAATATTGAACCGACTGAAACATGGGTGGTGGAAACTGGCACTCCTAAACGACTAGCAAATATAACTAAAAATCCTGTTACTAAGTTAGCAGCTAATCCTTGTCCATGATTGAGTTTAGTAATTTTTTTACTCATGGTTTTAGCTACTTTTTTAGCATTTAATAAGCCTCCTATAGCCATTCCTAAACCTACTAAAAACATTCCTCGTTTAATAGATAGGGCAGAAACAGTTAATAATAAAGCAACTATTTTCGGAGTATCATTTAATCCCCTCGCAAAACTTACAATTCCTGCACTAAAAAAATGCAAAATATTTACTAATTGTTGGTTATTGATATTAAATACTTTTCCTTGATATTTCTGTTGACATTTTTCTTCTGTATCAATAGTTAAATCTGGGGTAATTACCTTTTGAAAAATATTGGTAGCATTTGCTTGGGTAATAGGGATTATTTTTTCAGTATTTCCCACACATATACACCAACTTTTTTCTATTCCTAATGATAATCTGAAAGAATGTAGTAAACCATAAACCAATAATCCTAATCCCATAGCTATTAAGGGACTAAATAATAAAGGAATAAAGAATGATTTACCTAAAGCATTAAGATTAATTTGATTTCCTACCGCTATTAATCCTGCACCGGTTAATGCTCCAGTTAAACCGTGAGTTGTAGAAATAGGAAATCCGGTAATTGTAGCTAAAATTACTGTTAATCCAGCACCTAAAGCAACTGCTAAATGAAATTCACTGGTATTGGCAATCACATCTGTTACTAATCCTTTTCCAGAAAAGCTGTTAAGAAGTGCTTTTGCTAAAAAAACTGAACAAATTGAACCGGCAAAAGTTGTAGTTGTAGCCCACCAAAGAGCTTTTTTATAATTAGTGGTTTGACTGCCAAATAAAGTTGCAACTCCTTTAAAATTATCATTAGCACCGTTAGCATAAGCTAGGAAAATTGTAGCTATTAATAGGGCAATTGCCTTCATTTTATTTACCTTTTAACAACATTCACCAGTGGGACAACAATCAGAATTATTATTAATTTCAGTCAGATTATAATCTAATCCTTTTGTTTCTTTTGGATGACGAATTGCTTTACTTTTACAATTAAATTCTTGAGCTGATTCTAAGGGAATATTCTCATAAGCTGGTACGGGAATAATATCTTTACGATAAGGACTATTTTTACTTGTTAAAATCTGATAAGTTTTATCACAAACCGCCATTCTTTCTCCACGACATAAAATATGTCCGTCATCGTCTTGTACTTGTTTCCAAGGGCCTTTATAAACCACAGCTTGCTTTCTTTCCCAACAAGCTCCTTCTTTACCTTTATAAGCTCTAACAGTCATAGATCTAAATTCAATGCCATCAATAACCTGCCAAGGTTTTTCTTCTCTGGTTAAGATTTCTACACCATAAAATCCGGCATTTTCAAACATTTTTAAAAAACTATCTTCTCTAAATGCACCTGCAATACAACCACTCCATAATTCAGGATCGTTTATTATATTTTCTGTGACATCTTCATCACAAACTATATCGGAAATTACTGCTCTTCCTCCTCTTTTTAAAACTCGGAAAATTTCTTGAAATAATTGTTGTTTATCTTGAGGTTTGACTAAGTTAAGAACGCAATTAGAAATGACGACATCAACGCTATTATCTGATATTAATGGTTGTTCCTTTTTGATGCGATCGCATTCACTTTCAAAACCACTTAATCCTTCAACTGAATTAATAGGATTGGACTGTAAAAAATTTTCTACTAATTCTAAATTTAATTTTAAATCTTGAATTTTACCCTTGACAAAATTAGTATTATAATATCCAATTTTATTGGCTATTTCTGATTGATATTTTCTAGCTAATTTTAACATCTCATCGTTAAAATCAATCCCAATAATTTTACCTGCTGTTCCCACTTTTTGAGCTAAAATATAACAATTTTTACCAGCACCAGAACCTAAATCAACAACCACTTCACCTTCATTAACATAACGAGTTGGATCGCCACAACCATAATCTTTAGCGATGATTTCTTCAGGTAATATTTCTAGATAATTACCTTCATATTCCGTTGGACAACATAAACTCGGTTGCTGTTGTTTTGCTCCTTCTTTATATCTAGTTAAAACTGAATTTTCAATATCATATTCTAATTCTAGCTCAATAATATCTTTAGTCATAGTAATAATTCCTTTCTGCCAAAATTTTAACATTTATAGTATATCAAGATAAATTGTAGATGCAATTTATAAATTACAGTATAATTGTTAAAGTTTGTAAACTAAAGAGAAAATTTTATGAAAGTACGCCAAGATACAATTTGGGAACAATTCTTAAAACCAATTTTCCAAATTATTATAGATGAAGAAGAAATTAAAACACTTCGTCAAAAAATAGACTGGGAAAAAGGTTTAAAAGATTTTACTAATTCTGATATAGTCTATCCAAACTATTATAAACTAGGTAATTTTCATGGCATTGAAGGAGGTTATTTAACTATTACTGCGGCGGTAACTTATGATGAGATAACTCAATATGTTTTACCACCTAATGAAATTTGGCTGCGTCAAAAGTTAATAGAAGAAATAAAAGGTAAACCTTCATATATTTTAGATTTAGGTTGTGGCACAGGTTCAACTACCTTAATGTTACAAGAAAAATTTCCCACAGCGCAAGTAATTGGCTTAGATTTATCGCCTTATATGCTGATGGTTGCCGATTATAAAGCACAACAAAAGGGTTTAAAAACTCAATGGGTGCATGGTGATGCGAGAAAAACCAATTTTCAGAATAATAGTTTTGATTTAATTACCATTTCCCTTTTATTTCACGAAACCCCTGTAGAGGTATGTCGATTAATTTTAGAAGAGTGTTTTAGACTTTTAAAACCCGGAGGAGAGATAATTATTCTTGATGGTAATCAACAAACTTTACGTCAAACAGAATGGTTAAATAATATTTTTGAAGAACCTTATATTAAAGATTTTGCTAATTCTAGTTTAGATGCTTTAATGAGTGCAGTAGGTTTTGACGCTATACAAACCAATGATTTTTGGTTAATACATCAGATAACCCAAGGTGTTAAACCAATTCCTGTTAATGATGATAATTTCTATTCATCATCCTTTCGTTATAGCTATTAAAAATAAATAATAATTATGAACTAATTAATTATGACTTTGAAAGCAGTATTATTTGATTTTAATGGAGTGATTATTAATGATGAATCAATTCATCAGCAATTAGTTGATGAGATTTTACTTGGCGAAAATTTAAGTCCTTTAGGTTCGCAATATTACACATTATGTTTAGGAAGAAGTGATAAAGCTTGCCTTAGTAATCTATTAATTGATAGAGGAAGATTTGTTACAGATAGTTACTTGAATAATTTAATTGCTAATAAATCAAAAGCTTATGAAAAGAAAATAGAAAGCTTGGAAAAATTACCAATTTATCAAGATGTAGTTGATATTTTGGCGACTTTACAACCAGAAAATTTATTAATGGCAATTGTTTCTGGTGCATTACGTTCAGAAATAGAATTAATTTTGCAACGCTGTCATATATCTTCATATTTTAATCTTATTATTGCTGGTGATGATATTAATAATAGTAAACCCGATCCTGAAGGTTATTTACTAGCAGTTGAAAAACTCAATTTACTCTATCCAAATGTTAATCTTCTCCCCAAAAATTGCCTAGTAATTGAAGATACTTTAGCAGGTATTGAAGCAGCAAAACAAGCCAAAATGCAGGTTGTTGGTTTAGCCCATACTTATCCAGTACATATGTTACAAAGACAAGCTAATTGGGCTGTAGATTATTTAACTGAACTCGAATGGAGGCGAATTAAATCAGTTTTTGCTGGAGAATGTTATACTACGGATTAATATTTGGGGAATTAGCTCAGTTGGTAGAGTGCTGCGATCGCACCGCAGAGGCGAGGGGTTCGACTCCCCTATTCTCCATTATTTGTTGTACAGTGCCAAATTAACTGTCATCGGTGACAAATTAATGTCATTGTGCCAAATTAAGTGTCGTGATGACAAATTCTTGTCGTTGAGGTGGTAGTGACAAATTAATTTCGTTGAAGAAATTATAAGGTGAGATCGCAGCACTCCTTTCAATCTATCCTAAGTTAATTATACTGTATTCATTTAGTTTATATTGCGATCGTAACCAATATTTGCAATCAGTGACATGGACAAAAATTGATTGAAATACGATTCCTTAAAATTCTTAGGAAGCCCCTTAGTACACTTTCAATCAACCCCAGAGGGAAACATTGATTGAAACCCCTATGGTTCAGAAGCCTTATCAGATAAGGAATTGAATGCCTACTTGTGGAAGGCTCTGGGTAAAAGTTCATTTCAGCCAAGACACAATGATTTTGGATTGAAAAGAAAATCCCGAAACAATTGATATACATAGCTTCTATCGATCGCGTAAGGGTCAACTTTAAATTTCCCATCAAGACCGAAAAATAATACAGTCTCAAGGATAGATTCCTCCTTGGTCGGAGGTGGTTCAGTGCCATCACTATAGTACGTCTATCCCCTTTTTGCTGGGTGCACACCTTATTCCTTACGCAGGGTAAGCAGCATCAGGGTGGACAGTCACTAGGGTCAGAAAGCACATCTGTCATTGACAGACAAACTAACCCTCATTTTACATAGCACAGAGGTCGAAACATGAGCTACGGTGCGATTAATATTCAATTTTCAAGGTTCTATAATCATTCCAAAGTTAATATTGCCATTTGTTTGGCTTTTTCTTGGGGGCTACCTCGAATGGGTTGTTTCACTTTTTTAATCAAAATATCTAATTTCGAGGCTTGAAGTTGAATACTATCGATTAAACGTCCATAACTCCAATGGTGAATATTGATTCGATAATTCTTCAAATATTTTTTCTGAGCTTCTTTACAATTTGGAATCTTCGCCTCGGCTTTTGCTTCTATCTCAGCTTGAATGGAATCTCGAATATTTTTCAAGTTTGGGAGAAGTATTGTACTAGCTTGATACTGCGTGGCTATTGAAACAATACTTTGAGCTAATAAACGATCGAGATACTGCCCTAACTCCGATTCTTGTTGAGTGAAAAAATCAGAAGAATTTTGTCTCTGGGTTTTATGTCTTTGATGAGAAAGTCTTTATCTTAATCTGTAGTTTACGGCGACGTTTCTGAAATTTTTGATAATCTTCGGGTTTATCAGGAAGTTTACGTCCATTTTTAAGTAAGTTAAGATATTGCCGATCGAGTTAGTAAATCTGATGTCGATTCATAAATCTTAAAATAGTCATCGAGACAAGAATCTTTTAAATCTTTATCTAACAATTCTCTAGCCTTAACTCGAATATCCGTTAAGGAAAAATTAGTTTCATTCTTCAATTCTGTATCACTCTTAAACATCTCAAACCATCTTTGCTGTCCTTGCAACCGAAAACTTAAACGTCTCTGGGTTCGCAAGTAAGATTTATAAATATAATCAACAAGATTTATGGCACTGGAATAAAAACGGGATGGTTGTCCTTCAAATTCTGCTCTTTGTTTTAATTGATTACATAGTTTACTAATTAAACCTGATGGTAATTTACCTAATTCGCACCATTGTTCCAAGTCTTCATGTTGAGATAGTTCTAATAGTAACTCATTGATCAAGGGTGTATTCTTCTGCGACATCAAATTCCAGAGTTGATGACGATTCGATTTACTACTAATTAAACGACAATGAATAGTGATAACAGCCATTTCCAGAATAACCCTAGTTAGTATTTTTGTTCGACCTTAATGTTTGAATTTGATTCTAACAAACTTTTTTCAAAACTGTCTAGTATTTGTTTAAAAATAACATAATGTTATCATTAAAATAATAATAACGTAAAAGTCTGCTTTTAGGTACAATAAAAATCTAGTAAAAATGATTCCTTGTTAAAAAACTACTTAAGTTGATGTTTCTTACCACTAAAACAACTTCACAAATAACTGGTTGTACTTTGCGTCAATTGCAATATTGGCGAGAACAAGGGTTAGTTGTACCAGAGGTAGATGCAACAGGAAAAGGACGTAGTGTATTTTACACCAGAGAAAATTTAGTAGTTTTAATGGTGATGCAGAAATTATTGTCTGGGGGCTTAGATTATTCTCAGGCTTGTGCTGGATTGGAAGCGCTTAAAGAACGAGACCCCCATTTTACTGATTCAAATATTCAAAGTCGTTATCTCTTATCCCATGATGATGATCACACAATGATAATCATGGATTTTGAGATTAATAATATAGAACAATGCTTAAAAAAAGGATACCCTGTTATTCCCATTTGGTTAGATGAGATTCATTCTTCGTTAACCGAAAAACTAGATCAAGTTTCTTCTCAAGAAATCGATCGTCCAGAAATAAGACAAAAGGCACAGCAAATGGAATCAGAAGCTACTACCAGAAAGAATCGTATCGATCAGATTTTATCGGCTTTAGGATGGAATATAGTGGACTATACTCCTGATCTTGATAGCTCTCAATTAGTCAATCATGGGGTAAGAGAATATCCTTTAACTACGGGGAGAGCAGACTATGTTTTATTTGTCAATGGCTTATTAGTAGGAATTATTGAAGCGAAGAAAATATCGATCGAGCCATTATCGGCATTAGAACAGGCAAAACGTTATTCAAAAGGCGCATTTGAAGGTATCGGAAATTGGGAAGGTTATCGAGTACCATTTCTGTACTCTAGTAATGGGCAGTTAATTTATTTCCTTGACGTGCGAGAAAAGTTCAATTTAGCTCGTGAAATTAGTTCTTTTCATACCCCCAATGGGTTGGCAGAATTATTAAAAAGAAAAGTATCTTTCTCCGTTGAGTGGCTTGAAAATAATCCGATCGAACAAAATGAGCATTTAAGACCATACCAAGTAGAAGCGATCGCATCCATTGAAAAAGCTATAGCCGAAGGGCGACGAGAGTTATTGGTAGCAATGGCAACGGGTACGGGTAAAACCTTTACGATCGTTTCTTCTATTTATCGTCTGTTGGTTTCTAAAAGAGTAAAACGGGTATTGTTTTTAGTCGATCGTCGAGCATTAGCGGCACAAGCAGTGAGGGCATTTGCTTCTTTTTCTACTGGCAATGGCAAGAAGTTTGATCAAGAATATGAGGTTTATAGTCAACAATTTCAACAGGAAGATTTTGGGGAAGAGGATAAGTTTAATTCAAAGGTTTTGCCCAATAAATATTTGACTGAACCTTCAGAAAATCATACCTTTGTTTATGTTTCTACAATTCAAAGGATGAAACTTAATCTATTCGGAAATGATAATAATGTCATTCGCAACAATAGAGAAGGATCTGTTCTCTACACGATCGAAAGGGAAGAAAAATCGGAAAATGTTATTTTGGACGATAATCAAGAATTGCAGACATTCCAAGCCTATCAACCAGTGAGAAAAGAATCAGGAAGTTTCATGGTGACGGTAGAAGGTATCTCACCGAAATCTCTTGGCAAGTTAAAAAGGACAGAAGAATCAGAAAAGGGCATTGTGAAGGGCACTGAAGAATCCGAAAGATTTCAAGCCTGTCAGACAATGACAAAAGAATCAGAAACTGTAATAGTTCCGCAAGAAAGCACCTCACAAACATTCCGAGTCCATCGGGGAATGAGACCAAATTCAGAAAACATCATAATGACAGATGATAGTGGAGATTCTGAATTTGAAGATAATGTGGAACAGTTGTCCATTCCCATCCATGCCTTTGATTTAATAATTTCTGACGAATGTCATCGAGGTTATACAGCCAGTGAAAATGGTTATTGGCGTAGGGTTTTGGATCATTTTGATGCCATAAAAATTGGTTTAACTGCTACTCCTGCCATTCATACTCTTAATCTCTTTCGAGAAGTTGTTTTTCGTTATAGCACGGAACAGGCGATCGCAGATGGTTATTTAGTGGATTATGAGCAAGTTAATATTAACTCGGAGGTAACAATTAACGGAACTTTTCTCAGGCAAGGGGAAGTAGTTACCAGAGTCGATCGACAAACAGGAGAGACGTTTTATGATCAATTAGAAGATGAAAGGGAATTTAACGCTAGTGATATAGAACGTAAGATAACAGTACCCGATCGCACCCGAAAAATTATTACAGAAATTGCTAAATATGCAGAGCAACATGAACAAGAAACAGGACGTTTTCCCAAAATGTTGATCTTTGCTTGTAACGATTTAGAGCATACTTCCCATGCTAATCAAGTGGTTTCTATTTGTAAGGAAGTATTTAACAGGGGAGATGATTTCGTCCAAAAGATTACGGGGAAAGTCGATCGCCCCTTACAAAAAATCAGAGAGTTTCGTAACCGCCCGAATCCTGCCATTGCCGTTACGGTGGACTTATTAACTACGGGTATCGATATACCTGCCATCGAGTTTGTGGTATTTATGCGATTTGTTAAGTCTCGTATTCTCTGGGTGCAGATGTTGGGAAGGGGTACAAGACTATGTAAAGACATCGATAAGACTCATTTTAAGGTGTTTGATTGTTTTAATGGCTCTCTAGTAGAATATTTTGCGGATACTACTGATTTTCGTTTTGTGCCTCCCCGTCAACAGGCTATGCCTTTAAATCAGGTTGTAGGTAATATTGTTTATGATGTCGATCGAGAACGTCATTTAGATATGTTAAATCGGCGGTTACACAGGGTCGATCGCAGTATAGCACCAGAAGCGAGAGAGCAATTAGATTTGTATTTAGATGGTGCTAGTAACAAAGGGTTAGCTCGAACTTTTCAAGATTTATTTGATGAACAACCAGAAGAAGCCCTTTCATTATTACAGGATGAAGAATTTATAGATTTTCTGGAAGACTATCCCCGTCGCAGAGCTACTTTTTTAATTGCGGAGGAGGTTGAGGATACTGTTACATCTGAAGTGGTGGTGCAAGGGCAAAAGCCAGAGGATTACTTAACTGCTTTTTATCGCTTTGTCGAGGAGAATAGCGAACAGATAGAGGCGTTACAGATATTGCGTCAACGTCCCCAAGATTGGGGAGTGGAAGCCCTAGAGGAGTTAAGAAGTAAGTTGAAGGAGCATCGTTTTACAGAGGATAATTTACAAAAGGCTTATAAGTTAGTCCATCAAAAGGCTTTAGCCGATATTATCTCTTTGATTCGCTCTGCTTTTGATCACTCTTATCCTGTTTATACGGCAGAAGAAAGGGTCGAGAAAGCGATCGCATCTGTGACTGATGGTAAACAGTTTACGGATGAGCAATTAGAGTGGTTGGGTTATATCAAGCAACATCTCATCCAGAATCTCAGTATCGATTTAGATGATTTTGAATATGCCCCTATTTTTGAATTGCATGGGGGGAAAGGAAAGGCGAGGAGGGTGTTTGGCAGTGACTTTAACGATCTTATTAGTGATTTGAATAGTGCGATGGCAGCATAGCCGCACCACTTTGTGATCGCTGCTTAGGGGGATTAAGAAAATGTCTAAAGAACATATTTACTATGTTTACATCATGACGAACAAATCAAAAACTTTATACACAGGCATGACAAATGATTTATTAAGGCGAGTCTATGAGCATAAACACAAGTTAGTCGAGGGTTTTACTAAGAAATATAACATAACTAAGTTAGTATTTTTTGAGGAGACTTCCGATGTCAATGAGGCGATCGCATTGGAGAAAAAGATTAAAGGATGGACAAGGGCGAAAAAGATTGCTCTGATTGAATCTCAGAACCCAAACTGGCTTGATTTAAGTCAGGATTGGTATTAACTTATCTGTCATGGTTCGGCACGAAGCATCCCTCGAAGATTCCTCGACAGGCTCGGAATGACAAAGACAATCCCCTGTCATGCTGACGTAAGGAAGCATCTCTCTAACCCTCGGAGATTCTTCGCTATCGCTCAGAATGACAAAAAAACGATCGGAATGACAATTAAACAATCAAATAAAAACTATAGGAGAAAACAAAAATGGATGTAGTAGGCAAATTATGGGGGTTATGCAATACCCTCAGACATGATGGAATCGATTATGGTGATTATATCGAACAGCTAACCTATCTGTTATTCCTCAAAATGGCAGATGAAAAAGCCATCGATGTTCCCCCTGATTGTGATTGGCAAACCCTTAAAGCCAAGTCAGGAGAAGAATTAACGGAACATTATCTTAATCTGATTCGTACTTTACAAAAACAGTCGGGCTTATTGGGTGACATCTTCAATCAAGCAATACCTCGCTTTAATAATCCAGTCAATCTGAAAAAGGTGATTAATATTATCGATGAGATTGAATGGACTACTTTAGATGTGGATGTGAAAGCCGAAGCCTTTGAGGGATTGCTAGAAAAAGCCGCTAGTGAAGGTAAAAAGGGCGCAGGGCAATATTTCACCCCTAGAGTCTTAATAAAGTCGATCGTCCGTTTAATGAAGCCTGATCCTAGACAGAGTATTGATTTTAAGGTTTGCGATCCTGCCTGTGGTACTGGTGGTTTCTTGGTATCAGCTTATCAGTGGTTATGTGACGAAACAGGAAAAGTATTCGACAGAAAAGACATTAAACGCATTAAAACTCAAACTTATTACGGACAGGATTTAGTGCCTCGCCCTCGTCGTCTAGCGTTGATGAATCTCTTTTTGCAAGGGTTAGAGCCGACTATCTATCTTGGGGATGCTATCTATGAGCCTGATGGTAGCGATCGATTTGACTGTATTTTATCGAATCCCCCTTTTGGTACGAAGGGAGCGAATCAATTACCCGTAAGAGATGATTTTACGATCGAAACCAGTAACAAACAACTTAATTTTATTCAGCATATCCTGACTATTTTAAAGCGAGGGGGTAGAGCTGCGATCGTCCTTCCTGATAACTGTTTATTTGAAGATAAGGCAGGGGAAGTGTTCAAGATACTGATGGAAGATTGTAACGTCCATACGGTGTTAAGACTGCCGAGGGGTACTTTTACGCCCTATTCTCAAGGGGTTAAGGCGAATGTCATCTTTTTACAAAAGGGCTTACCCACCGAAAATGTTTGGATATTCGATGCTCGTTCAAATGTACCAACGGTAACGAAAAAGGAACGCCCGTTAACTAAGGCTCATTTTGAGGAGTTTGAGCAGTGTTATGGAAATGATCCCAATGGTAGGGCAAAACGGACGGATTTAGGCATTGAGGGGCGGTTTAGATGCTTTTCTATCGATGAGATTAAGGCTAGGGATTACAAGCTCGATATTACTTGGCTGAAGGATGAAAGTTTAGAGGATGCGGACGATTTACCTGAGCCTGATTATTTGGCTAGTGAGGCGATTACGGAGTTAGAGGCGGTGGTTGATAGTCTCAAGGACATTTTAGAATTGATTGATATAGGGGAAGATTAATTCTATTGTCATGCTGACGTAAGGAAGCATCTCGGAGATTCTTCACTGTCGTTCAGAATGACAATAATAAACACTCGGAATGACATAAACAATCACCTGTCATGCTGACGTAAGGAAGCATCTCGGAGATTCTTCACTGTCGTTCAGAATGA
>CAYPSO010000060.1:25382-28114 GCA_964413275.1 uncultured bacterium
CAATAATAAACGCTCGGAATGACATAAACAACCACCTGTCATGCTGACGTAAGGAAGCATCTCTCTAACTGTCGGAGATTCCTCGACAAGCTCGGAATGACAAGACAAAATAATTTATAGTTAAATGAGGAAAAAAAATGAATACTGCTACGGTTAAAAATCAACTAATTGAAAAAATAAATACTCTTTCTGCTGAACAATTACAGTTAGTCGCTGACTTAGTTAATCAATTTGAACAGGATTTTAATTCAGAGAAAATGACAGAAAAAGAGGAAAAAGCGATCGCAAAGTGGAAATTTTTGTTACACAACCAAAAAAAAATTAATAATAATGATCCTTTATCTAATGAAGAAATTAAGTTAATTCGTGGCTTTTTAAGTAGCAAAGGGGAAAAGTTACCTGTTAATTTACCCAAAGATGACTTTTTTATTACCGATGATTTTAATGCTCCTTTACCTGATGATATTATCGATTTATTTTACTCATGAAAATCCTTTTAGACACTCATATTTTTCTTTGGTTAATCCATAAAAATAAACCTTTAAGTAAAGAGGTTATTGAGGTAATTAATAATCCTGAAAATGAAATATTTTTAAGTGTTGTTTCTATATGGGAATGTGTTATTAAATATCAAATAGGTAAGCTAAATTTTCCTGAATCTCCTGAAATTTATTTACCGAAGAAAAGAGCAGAATATTTAATAGAAAGTTTAGTTATTGATGAAGGGAGTATTAAAAATTTGATTGATTTACCTTTGTTACATAAAGATCCGTTTGATCGTCTTTTAATTTCTCAATCTTTACAACACAATCTAACTATTATCACAGATGATAACGCAATTTTGCAGTATCCAAATATCAATATTTTTAAAAATGATGAGTGAGTATTCTTGTCATGCTGACGTAAGGAAGCATCTCTTGGAGATTCCTCGACAAGCTCGGAATGACAACGCTTTTAACTGTCATGCTGACGTAAGGAAGCATCTCAGAGATTCCTCGACAGGCTCGGAATGGCATAAATCAACGCTGTAAATGACAAAAAATTAATAACCAGTAGATAAAAGGAGTATCAATTAATGAATTTAAAGGAAGATGATAAGTTACCTCAAGGGATAATAAAAACATGGAATATTCCGAAACAATGGGCTTGGTTAACGTTAAATGATATAGCAGAATGGGGTTCTGGTGGTACTCCGAAATCAAGTCAGTCAGAATACTATGGTGGTGATATACCTTGGCTTATCATTGCGGACTTAAATGATGGAGTTGTTACAAAATCAGCAAAAACCATTACAGAACTTGGCTTAAAAAATAGTAGTGCCAAGTTAGTTGATAAAGGTTCTATCCTTATTGCAATGTATGGAAGTATTGGTAAGTTAGGAATTGCAGGAATAGACTGCACGACAAATCAAGCGATCGCATTTACTAAATCGATCCTAGAAGAAGTTGACACCAAATATTTATTCTATTACTTACGAAGAATCAGACAAGAATTGCTTGATGTAGGAAAAGGTGGTACACAAGCAAATATAAGTCAAACTGTTTTAAAACAAGTAGAAATTCCGATCGCCCCTTTAAATGAACAAAAGCGAATAGTAGCGAAATTAGAGAAGTTGTTAGCAAAGGTGAATGAGAGTTGCGATCGCCTTTCCCGAATACCAACTATCCTCAAAAGATTCCGTCAATCTGTCTTAGCTTCCGCTTGTTCAGGGCGTTTAACTGCCGATTGGAGAAAATCACATCCAGACATTGAATCTGCTGAGGAGTTATTAAAGAAAGATACAGGAAACGATATAAACGAACTTCCTCAAAGTTGGTGTTTTGTTTCAGTTGGTGATGTTATAACAGA
This sequence comes from uncultured bacterium, assembly GCA_964413275.1. Taxonomy (GTDB): domain Bacteria; phylum Cyanobacteriota; class Cyanobacteriia; order Cyanobacteriales; family JAABRE01; genus JAABRE01. The sequence continues at coordinate 27,231 of CAYPSO010000060.1, forward strand.
GCTAAAATATGGGACATCAAAAAAATGTAGTTATGATAAACAAAGTCATCCTGTATTAAGAATACCAAATGTTGTTCAGGGTGTGATTGATTGTTCCGACTTAAAATATACAGAGTTATCGGATAAAGAATATGAAACATTAAGACTGAAAATAGGTGATATTTTAATGATTCGTTCTAACGGTAGTGTGTCACTTATTGGAAAAACCGCAATGGTAACGCAATCAGAAGAAGGTTTTGCCTATGCTGGATATTTAATCAGATTACGTCCTAATTTGTCTCTGATTGATCCTCGTTACTTAAATTACTACTTATCCAGTTATGAGATTAGATTACAAATAGAATTACCAGCTAGATCAACCAGTGGAGTTAATAATATAAATAGTACAGAAGTGAAAAAGTTGGCGATCGCAATTCCTCCTCTGGAAGAACAAAAAGAGATAGTGAGGAGAGTAGAAGCATTATTCAGAAAATGTGACTTAATCGAACAAAGATACTTAACAGCCAAAGCCTACACCGATAAATTAACGCAATCAATCTTAGCCAAAGCCTTTCGAGGGGAATTAATACCGCAAGATTCCAATGATGAACCAGCAGAAATATTATTAGAGAGAATTAGGGAGGAGAAAACCTTAACCAAGAAATCAAGCAAAAGTAAGAAGACAAACAAACGTAAAACCACTTAAACCCTTTCTTTATCATTCATTTCTCCCCCTTTGTCATTCCGAGCTTGTCGAAGAATCTCTCCTAGATGCTTCCTTGCGTCAGCATGACAAAGGTTTTTATGTCATTCTGAGTTTACGAAGAATCCCCCCCAGATGCTTCCTTGTGTCAGCATGACAAAGGTTTTTATGTCATTCTGAGTTTACGAAGAATCCCCCCCAG
>CAYPSO010000061.1:0-27862 GCA_964413275.1 uncultured bacterium
AATAACTAAGCCAGTTTTCTGACTAAATAAAGACACTATCATTACGAATAAAATCCTTGACTTTTTTTAGTTTTTCAATTAGATTGAATAGCATAATTTTAAAAATAAAATATTGAGGCGAGCGAAGCGCTGCTGCAAGCAGGTCAAGCTATTTTAAAACGGCTTGATCGCCTTTTAATTTACCAATTATACTTGAGAATGAAAACGCCCTGCTTACCAAGGGGGGATTAACCGAACAGTATTGCTATATATTCTCTGAAATACGAACTGAATATAAATAAAATTTCTCATCATTGATATAAGAATTTGTAAAATTTTTGATAGGTGTAATCTCTAATTCTTCTGATTTTATTTTTAGCTTTTTATGTAAAATTAGTATAATTTTATTTAATTTTTTATCTTGTTGAAATAATAATTTTATTTGTTTTAAAACTCGATCGTGGGGTATATTCTCAAAGCCTCTTTGAGAAAATAAGAAAAAACTACCTTTTTTTTTGAGTTCTGGGTAGTAAAGTTTTCTATTCAAATAACCAGAGAGAGCCGCCATATTAACATCTCTACTAGCAACAATAAATTCATTTTCTAAATGAGATTCTAAGATGTAATGAGCAGTTTCTCGACTAGCAGAAAAAGGGACTATTAGATCTCTACCAAAGCTATAAATTCCTCCTAATAGTTGAATATATAAAATTATCATTAATAATGAATAATGCCATTTTTTCGAGTCGAACTTAAATAATTGAAAATTTATGACCAGTTTATCTTTATTTTCTTGGTAATAACTAGCTAACCATAGGGCAGTTATCATAATAAAATAATAATGGCCTAAATGACGCATAGAATCACTTAAATGTTTCACATAAATAAATATAAATATTTCTAGATGTGCAAAAACATAAAAAGTAAGTGGTATCGATTTTTTCCATAAATATATACAGTTAATAAGTAAAATATAACTAGCTATTAAACCACAAATAATTAAATCTAACCATCTTTTAGAACTGGGAATAATTAAAGCGTAACCTCCTAATACTCTACCCAATACTTTAAATAAATGACGTAAATCAAAATTAATTATTTCTTCTCCTAAAATATTAGGAGTATTATCAGCAGGAGGAATAGTAAAATAAATTGCTATACCAAAAAATGAAATTATGATGAGGCTACTTAAGATTAAATCCCAAAATTTTCTTTTGTTTAAATATAGTTTTTGTAATTCTTTGTTTAGACAAAAGTCTAGTAATAAAATAAAAGCTAATGCTACAGCAACAAACATAATATAAATATTAGCATTAGACATTAGTCCTAGAATTATTGCTAATATTAAATAAGTTTTATGTCGAGTTTCAAAGGCTGCACAAAACACAAATAATAAACAGATACCAATGGCATAATTTCGGCTAATTAAAAGATATTCATAAAAGGGATAAAAACTAAAAGTAAATAATATTTTTTGTAAACGGCTAAAGGGACTATATAACCAAAATAAACTAATAGTAATAATACCTAAAATAAGATGAAATAATTGCATAATTACGGGGGTATCAGCAATATTTCTAAGTAATGCTAATGATAAATGCCATAAACCAGAATGACCGCGATCGCATTTTATATTGTAAAGTAATTCTTGCCAAGATTCACTATCTCTAACAATTAACCAAGTATTCATTTCATCTCGCCACATGGCATGATTGAGAATACCAATTAATCCTAATAAGGAAAAAATAGCTATTATAAACCAAGGGGAATAATAAAATATTTTTAATTTTGTAATGGTTTTATCTGTCATAAAAATTTATTTTCTGTTATTTTTCTTGCTCATAAATTATATAATATGAGTTACTATAAGCCATAGGTAAATCTAATTTATGGTCATTTTTAGTAAGAAAATAATTAGAATTATACTTGTTCATGAGATTTTTAACTTCTTTTATTGTTAAATTATTATAGCCTTCAGTCAAAACTTTCTGAATTATTTTATTATTATTATTTCTCTTATTTGTATAAGGAGATAAATCAATCCCACCACTCAAATCCATGAGACGATTATACCATTCTATGACACTAGAACTTGTGGGAGGAATATGTTTAAATTTAGAAATAGTTGCTCTTTGAGCGATCCAAGTAAAGTTAGCTAAATCTACAGGAGGAGTTATAATTACAGCATCTTTACTGGTATTATTATTAATCCAATTATACATAGTTTTTAAATTAGAATCGATTTCCTGTTGTTCGCTAGGAAAATCTCGTAGTGCTAATAAATTATTTTTAAATTCTACAATTTGAATACTGGTTAAGATAGCAATTAGAAATATACAAAACCATAAAAATATTTGTTTGCTTTTTCCTTTAAAAGTATGTTGTAAAGCACACATAAATAGTAAAGAAGTATTCAGAGGTAAAAGAATATCCCCCAAACGAAAAGGATAATATTGCAGGAATTTTCCTTGAAGATCTACTGGAGCAATTAACACTCCTAAAATAAAAGGAATAAATGCAAATATTGTTAATTCAGCTAAATTAATAGAAGCTTGATATTCTGGTAAATTATCTTTTTGTTGTTGGCGTTTTATTAACAATACACTAATAGCAATAAATAAAAAATATATTGTAGGAGAAATCCACCAATCCCAAGACCAAGATAAAGAATTAAGATGGTGAGGCGACCTTATAAAAACATAGATAAAAGAAGATTCAATTGTAGTAGTAATTTTTGGAGATAATAAATGTTCAATAATTGTCAAAATTCCCCAAAAACCAGCAATAAAATAAATTATTAATAGGGATAATAGATAAGATAAATTAGTAAAATCTTGTCGTCTTCTAACAATCAACCATCCTACTATTGCCATAAAGGCCCAACCACCAATTAATACATGAAAAGTAGTGGCTAGTCCTAGCATTACAGCCATAAGCCGATAATTTTTTGATAAAATTAATCCAAAGGCAAATAAAAGAAAACCATAACTAAAAGATTTAGGTTCAACTCCTCCAAGTAGCCATTCACCAGCAACTATGCCTTGATTTTTCACATAAATAAATAATAATAAGGCTATCCATAAATAGGGCAAATTTAAGTTGATTTGTTTAGCAATAAAAACTATTCCAGATGCAATTAAAATATAAGAAATTAATCTTCCAATAATAGATGCTGCTAAAAATCCCCAATTTTTTAAAATCCCGCCTAATAACAAAATAAATGGCAAACGATAGCCCGGAGGTTGATTTAACCAAGATTCTTGAGGAATCCAGTTTGGCTCAACATACTGTTTAACAAAAGGTAAAACATTATATTCATTGGCATCCCCCATATTACCTTGCAGTAAAAATTTTAGACAAAAAAATGCTGTTATGATTATGATTTCAAGAATTATATTTTTGAGATTTTTTTCTGGCAATTTAGTATTTTCCTTATTATTTATTTTAAGTTTAAATTAAAGATAATTAATATTATTTAGACCAGCGATTATACCACAATTGAAACATTAATAATGTCCAAATTAATTTACGATGATCTTGTTGACCATTTATATGTTCCTTGAGTAATTTTTGTACATAATCTGGGTTAAAAAAACCATCTCTTTGAAGACGATTTTTAGATAGCATTTCCTCAACTAAAGGACGAAGAGGCCCAGTAATCCATTTAGCCACTGGCATATTAAATCCCTTCTTACCTCGCCTTAGAATATTGTCAGGAAGTTTACCCTTCATGGCCTTTCTTAAAATATATTTAGTAGTTAAACCACGTAACTTTAAACTATGGGGAAGATTGGCTGCATACTCTACTAAAGTGTGGTTTAAAAATGGTACTCTTACTTCAAGGGAATTAGCCATACTTGCTCTATCTACTTTAGGCAAAATATCCCCTTCTAAATAAAGTTTTATATCGCAATATAAAAGTTGATTTAAAGCTGATTTTGCTTGGGAATTATACTGATGTTCAAAAGCAATTTGATAGGTATCTTTTTCCTTTAATTGTGTCCAAGGTTCTAATAATTTTTCCTTTTGTTGCACTGTAAAAGAACCTAACCAATTGTGATGTCTAATAATAACTGGTACACCACGTCCTGCAATAAAACGTCTTACCTTAAAATCAAAACTAATATTATCAAAAGATACGGGTAATCTATCTACTATCCAAGGAATAATACGATGACGGATAAATCCGGGGAAAAAATATTCATAATACTCTACTAATCGGTGAGCTTGTAGTGTGGAATAACCAGCAAATATTTCATCTCCTCCATCTCCTCCCAAGGCAACTTTTACATGATTACGAGTAAAATTTGATAACAAAAATGTAGGAACAACCGATGAATCTCCTAAAGGTTCATCTAAAAATTCAGTAATGTTTTCCACTGATTCCATTACTAATTTAGGGGTAACAGTAAGTTCGTGATGTTTTGTTTGTAAATATTGAGCAACCTGACGTGCATAATTAGATTCATCAAAGGAAGGATCGTCAAATCTAATGGAAAAACTTTTAATATTTCCGGGAGATACCTCAGACATTAACGCAGCAATAACACTAGAATCAATACCTCCGCTTAATAGTACACCAATAGGAACATCACTAACCATTTCTTTTTGAACTGCATTTTTTAGGACAGATAAAAGTTCTCTTTCATACTCAAATAATTGTTTTGGTTTAATATTTTCACTACGTCCTAAATTAATATTCCAATATTGAGAAATATGCAGATTTCCTTCACTAAAAATAAGCATATTTCCCGGAGGAAGTTTAGAGATACCTTGAAAAATAGTGCGGGGTGTGGGCACATATTCAAAACTAAGATATTCATTTAAAGCTGCTAAATCTACAGTGCGAGAAATATTTGGATAATTTAAGATTGTTTTTAGTTCCGAACCGAATATTAAAGTATTATTTTGTAGGGTATAATAAAGTGGTTTAATACCCATACGATCCCTTGCTAATAATAATTTTTGTTTGCGTTCATCCCATAAAGCAAGAGCAAACATTCCATTGAGATATTCTAAAAATTCTTCACCAAATTCTTCGTAAGCATGAACAATAACTTCTGTATCACTATTTGTATAAAATTTGTGTCCTCGTCTGACAAGAGATTGTGTTAATTCTTGATAGTTATATAACTCACCATTAAAAACAACCCAAATATTTTTATCTTCATTATGAATTGGTTGTTGTCCTCCTTCTAAATCAATAATTGACAGACGACGAGAACCTAAACCGACATTTTTATTAATATAAAATCCTTCTTCATCTGGGCCTCGATGTTCGATACTATCCGTCATTTTTTTTATTATTTTAGTATCTACCGATCTATCTTTTTCGGCAAATACTATGCCACAAATACCACACATTATAAATTGCTCCCTATAGCGAATTAGTATTACGAATGTTTGGTAAATATTCTCCCATAAAAGGTAATCCAGCTATGGCAGGAACAAGATAACGGGAAGTACATAATAAGCCCAAAGCTGCGGCTATAGCTGCACTTAAATAGGGTTGATAAAAGAAAATTAAGGCAGCATCACGAGTACCTACTCCACCAAAAGTTAAAGGAAATAAACCGGCTAAAATTGCCAAGGGAGAAAGTGCTAAATTTGCCCAAAAAGGTGTAGCAGCATTTAAAGTTAAAATAAAAAACCAAATTTGTAATAAATGTAAAAACCAAAGAAATATAGAAGTAACAGCTATCACAATTAAGCGAATATTATCTTGCCAAAAATAATTGTGCATAACTATCCATGATTCCTGTAGTTTTTCTAATTTAGCAGCCATTTTTTGCGGTAGGATTTTAATGCCTAAATGAAAAAATATTTTTGAAAATTTAGGAGAACTTAATAATAAAATAAATAGGACAATTCCTGCTGCAATAATACCAGTCATAATTCCTAACCACCAAGGCTTTTCCTGTTGTGGATAAAATCCTAAACCAAAAACACACCATAATAAAAGGGATAGGAAATCACAGGATTTTTCAAAAATCACTAAAGATAAAGATAATGTGCCATCTAAATGTCCTTTTTGTTTCATGAAATAAGCTTTAGCAATATCTCCCATTTTTGAAGGCAAAATCATATTTAAGACACTAGCTGCGAGGATCAGTTTATTAGCATCAGCAAAACCTAATTGTGAATCAGTTGGCATTAATTGTTGTAATCGCCAAGAAGTTATTAAGGTTAGAGGAATAACCATAGCTGTACTAATAATTAGCCAGGAAATATTACAGTTTTTAAAGACATTCATTAAGCTCTCAAAATCAATTTTCCAATAAATTAAGATCAAGATTATTAAACTAACAAGTAAAGAAATTATTTTTTTCATGAATCAATTAGTTAAAATTTACGTTCTAATATTAATGGATTTTTAGCAGATATGGCATTGATTTTTTCAGTTAAATCTAGCCAAGGTTGCAGTTGCCCTAACTGAAAAGTACGACTCATAACGACATAAATTGAAGTTTGATCGCAGCCAATACCCACAGATTTAATATTTTGCCAAGATTCAGCTTTCAATACATCTTTAACTAACAAATAATTATCTTCTTGCCAAATTAAATGACGTTGAAAATAAAAGGGAGCATTTTGTTTTCCTGTAATAAGTATTAACTGTAATAATTTACGGATTAAATCGGGGAAAAAACGACCAACTGTTAGCATAACTAAACGTAATATAATTAGATTAGTGGGAGTCATTTGTTTTTGTTTAGCCCAACCCAATTGACCTTTAATTATAATCTCTCCATCGCCAATTTCTACTTGATAATTATCAATTAAATGTCCTACGGCATTTTTTATTTTTTTCCCTTGTTTGATTTGTAAGGAAAAATGAGTATCAGAAACAACTAATTTCTTATTACGAAATAACTTAAATACTCCTCCTTTATTTAAGGCTAAATATAATTCTGTATTGAAGCGTCTATCAATTAAAATTTTGGCTTGTTTTAAATAAATTCTTTCCTGAATACGAGGAGCAATAGGAGGACGTATTTCCACAAAATCACGCCAAGCTAATAAATAATTCCAAGTGTGATGACCAATAATATGATCGTCATCGTAACAAGGATTCAATCCTTGATTAATTCCCCCTAAAAATAAGTCATTAATATTAAGAGCTTCCGGCAACCATTGCCCGACTAATTCAAAACCATAGGGGAAAAAATTATATGTATTTCTACTACTATATTCCCCACCAAAAGAGCCATCAGGATGAATAAAAATAGCAGCCAATCTAACAGCTTTAATTAAAGCTTCTTTAATTCTAATATCTTGATTTAATTGATAGATTTGAGCTAAACAAGAAATAGTTAAAGTGTGATAACCCGGATCGCAACCTTCGTATTCTGGAAACCAACCTTCCTGATTTTGCCAAGCTAATATTTTTTCTAATCTTAAAGTTTTAGCTCTATCCCATTGAGAAGTTTGTAAAAGTTGAGATAATAACTCTAAACATAGAATAATTAATGCTTGATGATTAGTTAATTTTCCACTTTCATTATGTTCTGCTAACCATGAAGCTCTTTTAATTAAAAAGTCTTCAATTAAAGGATTATTTAATTGTAATTGTTGATAACTTACAATACAAGCGAACAAAGAAAATGCGGCAGCGCCGCCAGCTTTTTCGTAGGGAAAATAATCATCACACGAGCCATCTTGATGGCTACTTTTAGCTGCATATAAAATTCCTGCTTCTACCCAATCTTTTAAAATTAATTGTTGATAAAAAGCATTATTAGGAATATTAGTTTGATAAGCTAAACTAAGGGGTAAAACAAATTCTTGAGACATTCCGCTCGGAAAATCAATTATTTTATATTGCCAAAAATTGCGATCGAAACATCCATAGGTTGGACTATGGGGATTGCGATCTAATAATGTTAAAATTTTAGGAATTTTTTCTAAAGCTAATTGAGCAAAAATATTTCTTTTATTATTCATTTTATTTGTTAGTATCTTGATGACGCAAACGTACTTGAATTTCTTCTAATAGTTGACGATTAGCTGCCATTAAATCTGCTACTAAGCCAAACATCCATAATTGAAATCCAATTAAGATTAAAATTGCGGTTAAAATTAAACTAGGAATCCTAGTTCTTTCTGTACCCATTAAAAAATAAATTAACCAACGTATTCCTAAACCAACACCAAAGGATAAAGGAATACTACCAAGAATAAAAAAAAATCTTAATGGCTTATAAACCATAAAAATTCGTAAAATCGTAAAAATCGATCTTCTCACATAGGAAAAATTACTTTTTACCAAGCGAGAAGGGCGTAACATGGGATTAGTTCTAATGGGTACAGAAGTAATTGCTATTCCCTTTTGTCCGGCTTGGATAATCGTTTCTAGGGTATAAGTATAGTTATTAAAAACATTAAGGCGCATAGCTGCTTCCCGACTGAAAGCTCGAAAACCACTAGGAGCATCGGGTACAGTGGTATTACTAGCAAGTCTTACCACCCAACTCCCCAGTTTTTGTAACAATTTTTTACTAGGGGAAAAGTGATGAATCGCTTGAATTGGCCTAGAGCCAATCACAATTTCTGCTCTACCTTCAAGGATAGGTGCAATTAACTTTGGTATATCTTCAGCACAATATTGATTATCAGCATCTGTATTAACAATAATATCCGCTCCAGCTTTTAAGGATGCTTCTAAACCCTTGATAAAAGCCTTAGCCAAACCTTGATTTTGTGGCAAAGAGATAATATGGTCAACTCCGTAGGCTTTTGCCACTTCTACAGTAGCATCTAGACTACCATCATTAATAACTAGCCATTCAACTTGCTCTACCCCAGAAAGTTGACGAGGCAACTCATCCAAAGTAATACCTAAAGTATTAGCTTCGTTATAACAAGGTATTTGAATAATAACTTTTGTCATTCGTTATTTGTTATTTGTTATTTGCTAAAAGCTAACCGCTAACCGCTAATTGCTAACCGCTATCAATTAATTTTTGACAATCGCACCAAAATCCGCTAAAACTCTACCATGATTCCGTAACAATCCCAATAAATTTAAACGATTTTTTTGAACATCAGGATTTTCCGCCATCACTAAGACGCTATCCTCTCCATCAAAGAAATGAGCGACTATGGGAGTAATTTCTCCTAAAGCATCAACCAAAAGTTGATAGTTACTTTCAGCACAGGCAGTTTGAGTTTGTGGCACTAACTCTAATAAAGCATTATAAAAAGCCTCTTCTGATTTTTTCTCAAATAATTCAGGTTTAATTACCTGAGTAGGATTAAGGGTTTGAGTATCTAAATCTCCCTTAACCGCTAAACGAGCAGAGCGATTAATAGTTTCGTAAATATTTTCTAAAATACCATTATTACGAATAGATTGTAAAAATTGCCCCCGATTACGCACATCTAATAAATCACTTAAAGCTCTTTCCTGATATTCTGAATCATTTTCTCCTAAAATAGCATTGGCTAAGTCATAGTCAAGATGTAATTCATCCTGTAATAAAGTGCGCAAACGTTGCATAAAAAAGTCTTTTAAATTATCTAAAGGTGATTGCTTATCAGGATGTGCGGTAACAAAATCTTTAGCTCCCTGTTCGAGTAATTCTGCTAAATTAATCTTTAAATTGCCATACCAAGTCACATTAATTATCGCATTGGCCGCACGACGCAAAGCAAAAGGATCTGATGAGCCTGTGGGTAACATTCCCAAACCAAAAATACTGATTAAAGTATCAAGGCGATCGCTTAAGCCTACTACTTGTCCAGCTAACGTTTCTGGCATAATATCATCAGCCCCCCTTGGTAGGTAATGCTCAAAAATTGCCTTAGCCACAGTCGCTGACTCTCCACTCACTAAAGCGTATTTTTCCCCCATAACGCCTTGTAACTCAGGAAATTCATAAACCATTTGCGTCACTAAATCTGCTTTACAAAGCATCGCTGCGCTTTCTATTTCTTGGCGTTGTTGTTCGTTTACTTGTAATTGTTCGGCAATTTGTTGACTAATTTCCATAAGGCGATCGACTTTATCCCGCATTGTGCCTAATTCTTCTTGGAAAGTTACATTTTCTAATTCGGGAAGATAACTATCTAAATGCTCGCCACAATCTGCCTTATAGAAAAATTGTCCGTCGGCAAGTCTAGCACGAATTACCCTAGCGTTACCTGCGGAAATAATATCCGATTTATTAGGATCGCCATTGGAAATAGTAATAAAATTAGCGAGTAAACTATTATCCGCATTTTTAATTGGGAAATAACGTTGATGAGTCACCATCACCGTAGTAATCACCTCAGCCGGTAATTCTAAAAATTCTGAGTCAAACTTACCTACTACTGCGGTGGGATATTCAACAAGGTTGGTTACTTCTGCTAATAAATCTGGGGAAATCTCAGCCACTCCTCCTAACTCTTGAGCTAAACTTTTAACTTGAGTTTCAATGGTTTGACGGCGTTGATGTCGATCTGGTTCAACATAAGCACTGCGCAAACTTTCGAGATATGCTGAAGCTTGGGGAATAGTAACAGGCTCAGGATGTAAAATGCGATGCCCAGAAGAGATATTATTACTAATTAAAGTAGTCGAACCGTTGACGATTTCTAGGGGTAAAATAGTCTTATCTAAAAGAGCCACAAGCCAACGAATGGGGCGAGGAAAACGCAAGTCTCCATCTCCCCAACGCATAAAACGGCGGCCTTCTAATTTAGTAATCCATTGAGGCACAAGTTCTTTTAAAATTTCGGTAATGACAAGTCCGGGAATTTTTTTCTGAATAAAGATAAAGGGGCCTTTTTCTGTTTCTTTGATTTCTAAACTATCTAAATCAACTCCTTGTTTACGAGCAAAGCCTTCAGCCGCTTTTGTCGGTTGTCCATTCTTAAATGCAGCTTGAGCGGGAGGCCCTTTGATTTCTTCTTCTCGATCTGCTTGTTGCTCTGGAAGCCCAGTAATTAGAGCAGCTAAACGGCGAGGAGTGCCATATATTTCTATGGATTCGGGATTAATGAATTGTTCTTGTAATGTTTTACTAATAAGGTTTTGCCATTGTTGAATAGCACTGTCTATAAAATCTGCGGGCAATTCTTCTGTACCAATTTCTAATAAAAATGTAGCCATAGGAGATTTTTTTTTATACTTGTTGCAATTAAGTAGTTTACCGTAGAAATGGTTGCAGATTAATGTGAGGATAATATGAAATCTGGTAAAACCTTTTCTGGAAATTACCTTAGATTAATTATTCAGCTATTGAAAATACTTGATTTGCAGTTAAATTTAACTCTGGAAAAGTAGCCGAAATAAGTTTTTCATCTTCCCTAAATTGTTGAAGTTGATATTCACCATCAATTAAATTATAAATAGATAAAGTAGGCTTTTTAGGGTCGCCAATATAGCGTTTTCCTCCTAATGCTAAATAATCAATAATCCAATATTCTGGGATTTCTAATCCTTCATAATCAATTAATTTATGACCATAATCATCACGCCAATTTGTACTGACCACTTCAATAATTAATATTACTGTTTTCCCCTGAGTAATGGTGGAGCGTTTTTCCCATAATGGTTCGTTTTTTAAAGCAGTGCTAGAAAGAACAATTACATCAGGATTATAACCAGATTTATCACTATCTATCGGTTTAATAATAGCTTGTCTTGGGATAATATACTTAGTTTGCAATCGTCTAATTTCTGCAAATAATTCACCTGCAATAAAACCTGCTACTTGTTCGTGACTTCCAGTAGGTTGCATTTCAACAATAACTCCATCACATAATTCGTAGCGACCATAACCATCAGGATACCAATCTAAAAATTCATTAATAGTAATTAATTGGGGAATAATTTGATTAACCATATTAATCTTATTTTATGATAATTAATTTTAAAAACCAGAAAAAAGGGCAGGCAATATGCCCACCCTACTATCAATTTGGTCTTTCTTCGATTACCTTATCAATTAAGCCATATTCAACAGCTTCAGCCGCAGACATGAAATAATCGCGATCAGTATCTTTCTCAATTTTTTCGATGGGTTGCCCTGTGTGATAAGCCATAATCTGATTAAGTTCGCGCTTAATACGAATAATCTCTCTGGCTTCAATTTCAATGTCTGTAGCTTGTCGGCGGCCTTGAATACCTCCTAATGGTTGATGAATCATAATCCTAGCGTGGGGAAGTGCAAAGCGTTTGCCTTTTGTTCCCGCAGATAACAAAAATGCGCCCATAGAAGCCGCTAAACCGACGCAAATGGTGATGACATCCGCTTTGATGTGCTGCATGGTATCGTAAATCGCCATACCCGCAGTTACTGAACCGCCCGGAGAATTAATATAAACATAAATTGGTTTAGTCGAATCTTCAGAGTCAAGATATAGCATTTGAGCGATCAAGGAATTTGCTAATCCGTCTGTGACTCCTTGGCCTAAAAACAAAATTCGCTCTACAGCAAGACGATTGTAGATAGATATCCACTGTTCGTACTGACCGCCCGGAACACGATATGGAACTTGAGGTACACCAATAGGCATAATTAAACAATCCTTGTAAATATAAAAAAACTTTAACTTCCAGCAGGAATCGGAGTAGGTAATTCAGTTTTACTACTTAAAACCTTATCAATCAAGCCATATTGTTTAGCTTCTTCAGGTGTCATATACAACATTCTATCGGTGTCTTTTTCAAGTTTTTCGATAGGTTGACCGGTATTTTTGGCAAAAATTTCCATAGTCACGCGCTTATTGTATAAGACTTCTTTGGCACGAATCTGAATGTCTGTAGCTTGACCTTGCGCCCCTTGACGTGCTTGATGGAGGATAATGGTAGCATGGGGCAAACTAGCACGACAGCCCTTAGTACCCGCAGATAAAATCATCGCTGCTGTACCCATTGCTTGACCAATACAGATAGTGTGGACTGGAGGTTTAATATGATTGATGGTGTCACAGATAGCAAAGGCTTCTGTTTCAAAACCAATGGAGTCTCCACCATACCAAGATGTGCCAGTGGAGTTTATGTACATAAAAATGGGTTTTTCTGGGTCGTCAAACTGAAGAAAAAGTAACTGAGCAATAATTAATTCAGTTACGTCAACCCCTAATTGTTGTTTGTATTCATCTGGTGAAACTAGAGGAAGCCCCAAATAAACAATACGCTCTTTTAAAAGTAAAGAGGGTAAATCTGGGGGAGGTGTGCGATAATAGGCATCTCCTCGATAGGGTGCTTGTACTGCTTGAATGGGTGAATTCATCTCAATCTCTGGCTTTTATATTCTTTATTAGATTCTGACATAATCTTGCCATTCTTGGCATTTACGGTATTTTCTACTTCTTTTAAAAATTCTTAATTTCATATTATTTTTTCGACAAAAGAATAGCAAAAATAATGAAGCCGATTAAGGCAAGTATGCTATAGGTTAGTATTTTATTTTCTTGAAAAAATCTGAATATTTTTTTTGTTATTGGTGTATATCTATTAACTTTTTGATTAGATTTTTTTCTTTGGAAATAGCTCTTTTTATCCGTAAATTCTATGGGCTGAGAAAAACTTTTTAATTGTTTAATTTTTTGCCAATCTTTACTTGCTCTTAATTCAAAGCCTTGTTTATCTAAAATTGAGGCTCTGTAATAATAAGCTTTGATAAAAGTATCATCTACTTTAATAGCTTGAGAAAAATATTCAAGTGCTTCTTCCCAGTTTCCTTCTTCGGCTTCCATTACCCCTAAATCATAATAGGTTTGAGCTTGATTTATGGCAACACAAACTATTATTTCTTCTTGATTAAAATTTTGTTTGATCTCAGGTTCGTAATCTTTCAATATCTCGTAAGCTTGATTGATTTTCTGAAATTTTTGTTGAGCTTGCTGAAAAGCTTCTGGATGATTCAAAAAAAGGTCAGGATGAAATTGTTTAGCTAATTGACGATAGGCTTTTTTTATATCTTCTTTTGTTGCATTGGGTTTTAATCCAAGTATTTGATAATATTTATCTAAATTACTCATTTTAAGATTATTATTTTTTTATAGGAGTAATTATAAATTACCCCCATAAACCAATAAATTAAGCACGAACAGATAATAACTGATCCAGTTGTTTTGCTGTTTCAAAGAAATAACGTACATTATCTTCAGGTGTACCTACTAAGACACCATGACCTAAATTAAGGATATGTCCACCTTTGCCAGCTTTTTTAACGGTATCTAAAATTCTTTCTCTGATAAATTGTTTAGAGCCAAATAAAGCCGCAGGATCCATATTTCCCTGTACTTTCATCTCTCTACCAAGTCTTTGTCTAGCTTCTGCCATGTCAACTGTCCAATCAACGCTGACAATATCAACCCCAGATTTACCCATTCTTTCTAATACACCGGCACTACCACTGATGTATAAAATTAAGGGGGTGTCAGGGTGGGTTTCTTTTACTTGACGTACTACTTGTTGTTGATAGGGTAAAGCAAAGGTTTCATAATCTTGGGGAGAAAGTTGGCCCGCCCAAGAGTCAAACATTTGTACTACCTGCGCGCCGCAATCTATTTGATAACGTACATAAACTGCGATCGCATCTGCTATTTTACTTAATAATTTATGTAAAATTCTTGGTTCTGAAAAGGCCATGCCTTTAATATGGGAATAACTCTTAGAACCTTTACCCTCAATGGCATAAGCAGCCAATGTCCAAGGCGCACCCACAAACCCCAAAACAGTGCTTTTATTACTTACTTCTTCCCGCAAACTATTAAGAATAGTTTTAATAAAGGGCAAGGATTTTTCAGGATTTAAAGGCGTTAAGTCATCAATTTGTGACTCTTTACGAATAGGAGGATCGATAATTGGCCCTTTACTCTCGATAATATCAAAGGGAATACCTAAACCGGGTAAAGGAGTCAGAATATCAGAAAACATAATTACTCCGTCGGGTTGAAATGCTTTCCAAGGTTGTAACGAAATTTCAATAGCTAAATAAGGATTTTCTGAACGTTCCCGAAAACTAGGGTATTTATCTCTTAAATCTCTATATACTTTCATATAACGCCCGGCTTGTCGCATCATCCACACAGGAGGACGATCTACGATTTCACCGCGAGCTACTCTTAACAGATAAGGTGTGTCGTTGGACATTGTTTATATTAACTCCTAATATTAAAGCGCAAATCTTAGCTTATCATTTGGGCGATCGCCCTTTATCAGCGAGCCATAGTATTTTTTGTTACATTTTCTTAAGCAAAGCTATATTAAGCTTTTAGCGGTTAGCGATTAGCGATTAGCGGTTAGCTTTCATCATTTATCAGTTATCAATGTTTAACTCGCGCGTTCCCAAGGTGAGGAAGCGAAGGAAGCCCGCGCCGCCGTAAGGCGCAAGGGAACGTTCTTCAAGACAACCTCACCGGGTTCGCTCGTCAATGTTCAATGTTCAATGAAAAAACTGACTACTTGCCCTGTTTACACTGTACTTCGGCAGGCTCAGTAACCGAAACGCCGAAGTGAGGGCTGACTACTCTCTAGAATTATTTAATTCTAATAAACCTTTAGGGGGATTAATTTCGATTCGTTTTTCTGCGAGAGAAACCACAGGAACAATTTCTTTAACAAAGGGAATTAAAGCTTTAACTGGTTTATTTTGCTCCGTTAATTGGTGATGTAATTGTATTTCTAATAAATCGTTACCTGCAAAAAATAAATTAGTTACTACTCCAATATTTTCACCAGTTACTTGATGATAAACTTCTAAATTAATTAAATCAGAAATATGATATTCATCTTCAGGAAGTTCGGGGCGATCGCTTTTTTCTACTAATAATTTAGCACCTCTTAAATTTTCCGCATCATTGCGATTTTCAATTCCTTCTAATTGCAATACATAAAGATTTTTACCCGGTATTTGATAACCTTTTAAAAGATAAATTTTTCTGGGATTAAAATTATTTTTATCTCTTAACCATCGCCAACCTTTTTCAATAAATCTTTCAGGAAAATCTGAACTAGGATTAACTCTTACTTCTCCTTTCAACCCTTGAGGTGCAACTATTTCACCAATTTCAATCCATTCTATCTCTGTTTCTATCATTATTTTTTCAGGTATTTACTAGGTTGATGAAGATATTAAAAAAATATGAATTTATATTTTATATACTATATTTTTGAGCTAGAGTAGTTTGATAAATTCTTCCAATGTTAAACCAACTTTACTTATTAAGTCACAAAATAATCCAGGTGCTAAAGTTGCCTTTGCTGGTATTGATAAGGTATATATCGATCCAAGTTTAGTCATAATCATATGACTCCCCCGTTGACGCGATAACTCCCAACCTATTTTTTGAAAAGCTTTTACCGCTTCTTTACCAGAAATTCGTGGTAATTTAGGCACTTTCGGGAATCTCTAATTCAAAATATTGAATTGTCAAAGGTAAACCTTTTTCTTTCCTAACTTCTAAACATAAATCAATTGCTTCTTTTATATTTTGTAAGGCTTCTTCTTGAGTTTCTCCTTGACTCAAACAACCCGGAATGATAGGACATTCAACAATATACCATCCTTCTTCGTCTTGATAGAGTGTTACTGGAAATTTCATAAATTTTAAGCAGTTTTTTTGAGTGACTTTGCCTACCAATTTAATTTTAATCGATCAGCAGTATCTAGGTAGAATAAACCAATTGGTCAAACAAAATAGTTGAGCAATTACAAAATCTATGCAGTTACTACTGATTTACTATAAACTTGTTCCACAACTTTAGCGAGTAGAATGATAGCTGTTTTTAAATCTTCATCAGATGCAGTGAGACTAATTCTGAGACATTCTTGTTTATGTCGCCAATCTTCCCTTAAGCCGGGGAAAAAGGAACTACCACAAACTACAATTACTCCTACTTTTTTTAATTCTTGATATAATTCCCAATCAGTTATCGGTAAATCTTTTAACCATAACCAAGCAAAAATTGCTCCTTCCACGCTATGAAGATACCAAGGTAAATCTTGAGGCATGGTTTCGTCAAAGGTAGCTTCGATAATATCAAATTTGTGACGATAAAAAGGGTTAATTACTGTTTCGGAAATATGAGCTAATTCACCAGAGGAAATCGCTTGAGCTGCTATGGCTTGCCCGTAACGGGAAGAATGGACACAAGCGTTAGTCTGAAAGGATTGTAGCACTTCAATCAATTCTGGTTCGCCAATGGCAACCCCGATTCTTTCCCCCGGTAAACCTGCCTTTGATAAACTCAGACAATGAATAATGTTTTCACCAAAAAATGGCTTCATGGGAGTAAAATTTAAAGCAGGGAAGGGAGTTGCATAGGCTGAGTCTATTAACACAGGAATATTCTGTCTAGCTGCCAAATCTGCGATCGCTTCTACTTCTAAATCTGATAATACATTACCTGTGGGATTACAGGGACGAGAAAAAATTACGCAGCCAGTTTGCTCGTCAATTTTGAGATTTTGAAAGTTAGGACGATATTTAAAACGGTGTTTAGCTTCATCAATATCTAAATTGGGACGATAACTAATTACGGCTTCTGGGTTTAAACTAACTCCACCATAACCTGTATATTCGGGAGAAACAGGTAACACAACTCGTTTTAATTCTCCTGAATTGGTATAACCGCCAAAGGCATTAGTCGCATAAAAATAAATCGACTGAGAGCCGGGGGTAATTAAAATATTACGCTCGTTTAAATTAAGTCCGTAACGCTGATTAAAATCTTTAGCAATTGCTTCAATTAAAGGGGCATAGCCTTGAGAAGAACCATAACGACAGACAATCTCGCCATATTCAGGACTATTTAGTAATTTAGAGGTATAATTTCGCCATAATTGCTCGATTTCTGGCAAAATTAACGGATTTCCTGCACTCAAATCTATAAATTTTTGTCCCGCATTGGAGCGCAAGGTTTCAATAATATCCTTCATAATTGCCCTTACTCCACTGAGCTTGGACATTTGCAGACCATTTTTAGAAAGGGATGGTTTCATGATTTTAACGAATAACTAAGGCTAAAAATACCAGGGCAGTATTAACTAAATAAAAAGCCCCCACAACTTGAGTTTCTGACCAACCACTCAATTCTAAATGATGATGAAAAGGAGCCATTTTAAAGAGGCGTTTTCCTTGACCATCTGGCCCTTTAGTTGCTTTAAAATAGGTAACTTGAGCAATTACAGAGATAGATTCGATAAAGAAAATACCGCTAATAATAAATACACTCCACAGTGTACCTGTGAGCAAGGCAACTGCGGCTAAAGCTGGCCCTAAAGCCAACGAGCCTGTATCCCCCATAAATACGGCAGCTTTATTCCGATTATGCACCACAAAACCCAGACAAGCACCACTAATACAAGCGCAAAAAGTGGTTAATTCGGGGGCAGTTGGGGAGACAATGGCAGCTAATCCCATAAAAGCGATGGCTGCTGTACCTGCGGCTAAACCATCCACACCATCGGTTAAATTAGTAGCATTACTTTCGGCAACTAAAACAAAACCAACTAAAGGCCAAAAGAATAAACCAAAAGCTAAGGAAATATTTAAAGGTAAATTAACAGTAGTTAACTCAGGAGGTTGAGTAAAAAACATCCAGAAAGAAAACAAAACTGCGATCGCAATTTGTAATAATAGTTTAACCCTTGGAGAAATTCCTTTATTAGATTTAAGTTTTAATATTTGCCAATCATCAATAAAACCGATCAGAAAAAATCCCAAAGTTACTAAAGATACAGCAATTACATTAGCATTAAATCCCGACCATAATAGTGCCACAATAATTCCTACAGGAAGAAAAAATACTCCTCCCATTGTGGGAGTGCCAGCCTTTTTCAAGTGTGCTTGAGGCCCATCTTCCCTGATTATTTGACCTGTTTTCAACTTTTGTAATACAGGTATTAATAAATAACCTGCAACAGCACTAATTACAGCACAAACTAAAAATGGGAAGAGAGTTAACTGTAGTAAAAAATTATCATATCTTAGATAAAAAATTAGATTTAACAGGATTAAAGTAAGGGTTAAAAAAAACAATAACTCCTTACCTGACGGTTTAATTAATATTTCTTTTGATAATAATCTTGTATTCACAAAGCACCCATATCTATTAGCTATTAGCTATTAGCAATTAGCAATTAGCTGTTAGCTGAATACTAACTATTAACTACTAACTACTAACTATTAATCATCATCATCAAAATCAGCGTCACTTTCAAAATCATCGAAATCTTTATCATCACTTTCGATAAAATCTGAAAGCTCTTCGTCTAAATCTGGAACATTTTCAGTTTCAACAACTTCTCTAGGAATTAAACGATTTGTTGCTTTTAACCAGTCAATCAAGGATAATTCCCGTTGTACCGGAATCACGGCTGCGGGTTCAAAACGAGGCTCTTGACGTAAAGCAGGATTATGCATTGCTTAATAAATAACAACTTAATCAATCAATGGACATTTCTGAGTTTAACATTAATTTTGGATTAATCTCTTGCTATTTTCAAACAGATAATTACAGAATTGCCAATCAGAAAGCATATTTAGACAAAATTTAGCTTCTTCGTTATTTTTGTAAAAAAACTTATCGCACATTACGGTAAATTTAAGGCAAATTGGTTAATAGTGATGTTATATACCCTGAGAAAAATGTTCAACAAAAAAGCAGAATTATTGGAGTTGATTGCTGGTAGAAATCGTGGTTTACTTGATAATGAAATAGAGAGAGTAAAAGTGCTTTCTCTGATTGAACAGCTAGAAGAGCATAATCCTACTGCCGAGCCTGTTAAAGCTAAAGATTTACTAGAAGGGAATTGGCGTTTACTATATACTACCAGTAAAGGTTTGCTGGGGTTAGATCGCTTTCCTTTAGTACAACTTGGTCAAATTTATCAATGTCTGCGTACTGCTCAAGCAAGGGTTTACAATATTGCTGAAGTTGTTGGCGTACCTTTTTTTGAAGGTTTAATCAGTGTTACTGCTTCTTTTGAACCCGTTTCTGAGCGTCGAGTTAATGTTAAATTCGATCGCTATATTATTGGTCTGCAAAGATTGCTTAATTATCGTTCTCCTAATAAGTTTATTGAAGAAATTGAAACAGGAAAAAATTTCTTTCCTTTAGATTTCAAAATCGAAAATCGAGAGCAAAAAGGTTGGTTAGATATTACTTATTTAGATAATGACTTACGCATTGGTAGAGGCAATGAAGGCAGTGTATTTGTTCTAAGTAAAGATAAATCTTTATAGTTAATAGTTAATAGTTAATGGTTATAAATGATTTGTAAATTTTTCTGAAATTTAAAAATGTTAACTACAATTAAGTCAAAAATTTTAATTGGTTTATCACAAAAACATATAGCAATTTTAGAAAAATGTCCTCGTCAATTTCAGGATATTTATTTAGAACAATTATCGTTAATTTCCACTCCAGAGCAACAGGAAAAACAAGCTTGGGGTAAAAATTTTCATTTGCTAATGCAACAAAGAGAATTAGGACTCGATCTTGATAATTTTTTAAGTAATAATCAGGAATTTTCTCATTTTTTTCAGTGTCTTTTAGCTAATGAACCTGATTTATTTATTAGTAAACCAAATCAATTTAGAGAAGCGGAACATTGTCGAAGTTTAAGCATAGAAGGCTACTTATTTACTGTTATTTATGATTTGTTGATTATGAGGGAGGAACAAGCACAAATTATTGATTGGAAAACCTATTTACAACCTCCCAATAAATCAAAATTAGCTAAAGATTGGCAAACTCGCTTATATTTATATGTTTTAGCTGCTACTTCTGACTATAAGCCTGAACAAATTTCTTTTAGTTATTGGTTTGTCAAATTACCTAATAAACCTCAAAGTTTTACTTTTAAATATGATAGTAAACAACATGAAAAAACTCACCAAGATTTAATAAGATTAGTGACAAGATTAGATAATTATTTGGATGAATATTTAATTAGTGGTACTAATTTTAATCATCCAACAAGTAATAAAAAATGTAAGTATTGTCAGGGATTGGGATAAATTATGAATGCAAAATTTAAAGTACACAAAACTAAAAGCTAACTGCTAACCGCTAACCGCTATATTTTATCCTTGACTTAAAAAAGCTATTGCCTCTCTTATCCATTCTTCAACAGAAGGATTTTTTAACATTAAATTATCTTGACTTAAAATTGATACTGCTTGTTGTATTTCTTCATTAGAATAACCTAAAGCAAGTAAAGTCATTTCTAAATCTTCTAAAATTGTTAAACTTGGCATGGCTGTTGATTTAACTTCTGTGACACCAATTATTGATCGCCATTGAGATAGTTTAGTTCTTAATTCTAAGGAAATTCTTTCAGCCGTTTTCTGTCCAACTCCGGGGGTTTTAGATAGCAAACGTAAATTTCCAGTAACAATTGCTTGTACTAATTCCTCTATGCCTAAAGTATCAATTAAGGCGATGGCTAACTGAGCACCTATACCACTAACACTGATTAACTGACGAAATAAATCCCTTTCTGCTGCTGAAGCAAAGCCATATAAAATATGTTGATCTTCCCTAATTTGGAGATGGGTAAAAATTTTAATATCTTCTATATTTTCTAATTCTAATTGTCTTGCTAAACGAGAAGGTATTTGTAGTTCATAACCTATATTATGAACATCTAAAACTAAAATAAAACGGTTGTTAATATTTTTGATAATTTCGATTTTTTGGCCTGATAAATAGCTAATCATCTAAATGAGTACAATTATTTTTTATTATTAGTAGAACTAGAATTAAGATTAGGATCGAACATAGTAAAAGGACTATTTCCACCAGAATAAACCGGTAAAGCACCATTCCATTTTTCGATCATTTGACGTTGCAATTCTAACTCCTGTAAACGAACACTTAAAGGAGTTACACTAGCTGCACGAATTTTAGCTGCTTCTGCATCACCTCTTGCTTCTGTAATTTTACGTCGTGCTTCAGCTTCAGAAACCTCTAGTTGAGCTTTGGCTGCAATTGCTTGTTGCTCTGCTTGAAAACGTGCGGTAATTTGTGCCTCAATAGATTCATCAAAACGAGGCTTACTAACAAAGCCTACACTTTCAAAAGTAACACCAACTTGTCCAAATTTTTCATTTAAACAATTCTCAACATTAGTTAACAATTCCGTTTGTTTAGAGCCAACAATTTCTTCAGGTTTTAAATTTGTAGCAGATTGATTAAAACAATTACGGGTTTCACTACGAACTAAAGTAGCTTTATATTCATCTGGGTCTTTAAGATATTTACCATAAAAATCTTTAATGCGATCGGTTTTAAAAAAATAAGTTAAAGAAATATCAGCATTAACAGTAGTACCTCCTACTCCAAAAGTAATACTTTCATCTCTAGGTGAACCTTCATCGGTAGAAGCTGTTAAAATGTAATATTGAACGTAATCGGGAAAAATAATAATTTCCTCGGTATAGCCGTTATACCAAACCCTACCGGTGCTAATAGTTGCATTTTGTACACCCCGATTTTTACCATATAATTCAATTTTTAAACCCACAAAACCCGGAGGAATATTTTTCATACTTGTCCCCGGAATAACGCCACAAGCAGAACTAAATAAAGCAATTATTAAAGTTAAGATTAGCTGTTGTAAATTGATTGATTTTAGATTATTCATCGTTTGCGATCCAATAATTTTATTAAAGAAAATTTCTCTTGGGGAAAAGCTTGTTTTAATTCCCGTTTACAATTTTTAGCATCGGAAATTTCTCTAATAATATAACTAACGGAGCTAACTGGAATAATCACTAAACTTGATAGATAAAATACCACTCCAAGAGCAACTTTAGTATTACTCTTAGAACTAACAAAACTAGCGGCACTATCCAATAACAAAAAGCAAATAATCAGTTCAAAAAAAGCAACAATAACCCATTTAGTTAAAGTTTTCATTACTGACAAGGTTAGCAATCAAAAGTAGTTTTCCGATTCTTTACTTATTAATACTAACTTAAAAAGCATTTTTAAGGCTCAATAATTTTACAGTTTTTAACTATAATAATCCTAAATCTAAATATCTATCCTCTTTTGTTCTCTGTGTGTTCTTTGTGGTTCATCAAAAAAAGTTATGTTTACCTACCGAATCAGATTGCTATATAGGTATTATCCTGATTATTTAGATTTTTTTATCTTAGGTTAAGAACTACTTTGACGTAGAGTTTTCAGAATTTCTAACTGTTGATTTTGGTGTTGAAATTGAGCGGAGAGAGCATCGCAAACTAAATCACATAACTCAAATAAAAAGGGACTAACAATTTGATAATATACGCAAATTCCCCTTTGTTCGCGAGCGACAACACCCGCTTTAGTTAACATGGTTAAATGTTTAGAAACATTGGCTTGTCCTAAACCTGTTTCTTCGACAATCTCGCTGACATTTTTTGCTCCTGCTTTCAAACTACACAATATTTGCAACCGACTGACTTCAGATAACACTTTAAAAAAGTTAGCCATTAACTCCAAGGCATCTGGTGACAGTTTGGTAATTCCACAGTCATCAGATTGACTAATTTGCTCAAGGGAAGATTTCAAAGTTGCTTTACTAAACATAAGTAGGTTAAAAAATTTAAGGTAGAGATTAGAATATAGCTAATATAGTGATTTGAATTATTTTACTAACCATATTACTAAATAGTTTTACAAGATATAAGTATATTGTCAAGATATTTGTATGATTTATTTACTTTTAAGATTCATAAAATTGTTGAGCGTGAAAACGAGCATAGCGACCATTTTTTTCGATTAATTCTTGATGGTTTCCTGCTTCTATTATTTGTCCTTGCTCCATAACAATAATTCTAGTAGCACGCCTAACTGTTGCTAAACGATGAGCAATTACAAACACTGTTCTATCCGTCATAATTCTTTCTAAAGCTTCTTGTACTAGGGCTTCTGATTCTGAATCTAAAGCTGAAGTTGCTTCATCTAAAATTAATATTTTAGGATTTAATAATACGGCTCTTGCTATAGCAATTCTTTGTCTTTGTCCTCCTGATAAATTTATCCCTCTTTCGCCTACATAGGTGTAATATTTTTGTGATAATTTACTAATAAATTGATGGGCATTTGCTATCTTAGCTGCTGCTTTTATATCAGCTAAATGAAACTGACTTTTTCCCAAGGTAATATTATCAGCAATTGTCCCCGAAAATAGGACTGTTTCTTGGGGAACTATGGCTATTTGAGAGCGTAAACTTTTTAAGGTTACATCATTAATATTTATCCCATCAATTAATATTTTTCCTTCCTGAATATTATAAAAACGAGGTAATAAATTTACTAATGTTGTTTTACCTGCCCCAGACAGCCCAACTAAGGCGATGGTTTCTCCCGGATAAGCAATTAAATTAATATTTTTTAAGACTGGTTTATCTATTTCATAAGCGAAATTTACCTGAGCATATTCTACTTTACCTGTTATTTCTCCTAGGGGAATTGCATCTTTTTTATCCTGTATTTCCGGTTGAATTACTAATAATTCAAAGATACGATCTACAGAAGCTTCACCCTGTTTAAATTCGTTAAAATTACTTGTAGTTAAAGAAATAGGATCGATTAATAAAGCCACTGCTGCAATATAACTAATAAATTCAGCACCTGTTAAGTTATTTTGAGAAATTTGCCATCCTCCCAGAAAAAATAAAAATACTACACTCATGGCTTCTAAAAAGCCAACAATAACAAACTGTAAAGCTTTAATTTTTTCTGCTTGATATTTGGCTCGTCGATTTTCTTCAGCTTCTTGCATAAAACGCTTAATTTCGTATTCTTCAGCAGAAAAAGCTTGAATTAATCTAATCCCATTAAAAACCTCTGTAAGTAAAGCTGATAAATTAGAAATTTTAGTTTGACTGCGGCGAGAAACCTTAAGTAATTGTTCGCCAAAAGTTCCGATTAAAATTGCCATAAGTGGAGCAATAATTAAAGCGGCTAAAGTAAGTTGCCAATTGAGATAAAACATATATCCCAAAACAACTATTAACTGCAAAATACAGGGTATAAATTGATGAAATATTTTATAAATAACTTCCCCAATTCTGTCTATATCTTCCGTTAAACGATAGGACAAATCCCCCGTTTTAGCGGTTTCAAAATACCTTAAACTCAAGCTTTGTAAATGACCATAAACAACTCGACGTAATTCTAGGGCTATTTTTAAAGCAGCCTTGGCCATTAAGGAATCTTGTCCGTATTGCACCGCACCTCGAATTAAAAAAACAATGGCTGTAACTCCCGCTAATTTTGCGATCGCACCTACGTTACCTTCGCCAATATAGCCCGCCATTTTCCCCGCTAAGGTGGCTAAAATTGGCCAAAATACAGTAAAAGCAAGGGTACAGCCTAATGCTAAACTAATGGTGGTAATTTCTGATTTAATATAAGGTATAAGTTGCCAATAACTAGAACGAGTTTTCAAAATAAATCCTAGAATTAATTACATTTATTGGCTATATTTTAGACCTCCGATGACACAACCAGAAGAATTAAAAAATCTACTTGCAGCCGTTGCTAATGGTCAAGTATCACCGCAAATCGCCTTTGATAAGTTAAAAAATCTCCATTTTGAGGAAATCGAAGATTTTGCAAAAATAGACCATCATCGCCACATTAGAACGGGTTTTCCTGAAGTAATTTGGGGACAAGATAAAACCCCTGAGCAGATTATACGCATTATGCAAGCTATGGGGGAGCGCAGTGGGTTGGTTATGGCTACTCGCATCGAACCGGAGATATATCAACAATTACAGCCTAGGGTGCGCAATTTAAAATACTATCCCGTTGCCAAAATTTGCGCTCTCAATAAGTCAGAAACCATCAAAACTTACCCCGGTACTATGTCTATTCTCACGGCAGGTACAGCCGATTTACCCGTAGCTGAGGAGGCTGCGGTGACTGCCGAGTTATGCGGTTTTCAGGTGCAGCGTCTTTGGGATGTGGGTGTGGCGGGAATTCACCGTTTACTGAGTCATCGAGCTACGATTCAAAATGCCCATGTTTTAATCGTGGTGGCGGGTATGGAGGGGGCTTTACCCAGTGTGGTGGCAGGGATGGCGGATTGCCCGGTGATAGCTGTGCCAACAAGTATTGGTTATGGTGCGAATTTGGGGGGCATTGCTCCTTTATTAACCATGCTTAATTCCTGTGCTACGGGGATTGGTGTGGTCAATATTGATAATGGTTTTGGTGCTGCTATTTTAGCGGGACAAATTTTGCGTACTGCGGAGAAGATTAAGTAGTTTTCAGGTAAATAGACTACACAAGAAAGTCCCCTTGCCCCGAAGGGTAGCGATGACAAGCTATCAATTGAATATTGTTGATGAAAACGTTTTTCTTTGACACCGGCTTTATCTCCTCCTACTAATAAAATGGCATTTCGTTCGGGATTAAAAATAAAAGCAATTCGCCAAACACTATCATCAAATCCATTAATTCCACTACCCCGAAGGTTAGCGACGTAGGGATTAGGGAGTTATTGCACCTTGAAACCACTCGACAATACCATCCGCCAAGACTCGCGCTAATTTTTTTTGTTCATTGGTGTTGGCTATCCATGCAAACTCTTCGGGGTTGGTCATAAAACCCAGTTCCATTACTACTGATGGTGCTGTAGAGGGACGAGTTAAGGCCAAGTTATTCCAAAACACTCCCATTGATGAACGTCCTAGCTGCTTAACTAGATAATTGTGGAGAAAAACGGCTAGGCTATGGGTGTGGGAATGATACCAAAAAGTTCTTATGCCCTTGGTATTTTCTGCATCACCATCTTCAGGTACTGCTGTGTAATGTATAGTCAGAGCGATCGCTGGTTGTTGTTGATCAATCATGGCTTGACGGTCAGACAAAGCCAGATCCCTGTCATCTTCTCGCGTCATCACCACGATCGCACCTCGTTTAACCAGTTCATCACGCAGTAACTTAGATACCGTGAGGCTGACATCTTTAGCTAAATACCCTGTCGGGCCAGCCGCGCCTGTTTCTTGACCTCCGTGTCCTGGGTTAACTAAAATCTTGACGCCAGACAATGGTTGTACTTGTACCTGTGCCATGACTGGTGAGGAAATGAATATCGAGCCACTCAATAAAGCTAAAATGGGTTTCACACTTTTCAGTTTCACTCCAACAACCAAGCCGTTTCCATTAATTCCACTACCCCGAAGGGTAGCGACTGTTATGCAGCGATCATCATGACTGCCTCAAGTACCATTTTAAACTGTCCAATCTTCGATCACTAATCCTCCTACTTTGCCAAAATCTCTATGATTACGGGTTAACAAAATTAATCCACGGTACAGAGAAATTGCTGCAATCCGAGCATCCATCTTTCCCAGTTGAATTCGCTGTGACTGTAATTGACTCAGTACCGAAGCTGCACCCGCATCAAACGAGATGAGAGGTAATACCTTGAAGTCACGGATGAGTCGCGTCATCATTTCATACCCCTTCACCATGTCATTCAAGTTACGAGCACGATTGATGTAAGTGTGACTGCCAAGCATCTGCTCGTGAAACTTTACCGTCGATATGGCAAATTCTGATAGTGAGTAGTGAGCCATGCGAGTTGACAAGTTGATATATCCATTATCGTTTCATCTTCCCTGTAATCTCGACGACCCATGTAATTAGATGCATGTTCCTCAATCTGATCGTAAACGGTTGAAATACTTACATCATTAGGATTTGCTTTTGCTATTTCATCAATTTGAGTAAATAAAGCAGCAATTTCAGGATTAAATGATTCAAACAATTTTCTTCTTACCTCAGAATGTTTATCAAGCTTATACCAGCCATCTAAACTTGTTTTATTAGCAAATCTCATGAAAAGTAAGTAAGGAAATTTTCTTGATTTTTCATTCCTGTAGTTTAGACTAAATGAAGAAATAAAAAAGAAAAAAGAGTAAGAATTGAGTA
>CAYPSO010000062.1:0-27437 GCA_964413275.1 uncultured bacterium
ACTAATAACTTCACCGTTAATACCCAGGGAAATTTAACTCAAACTGAGATTATTAATACCAATCAAGCAGATTTTACAGCTACCGGCAATATTATTTTAGATAATCCTAATAACGAAATAAATAATTTCATCTTAAAAGCTAATAATGATATAACCGTTATTAATCCAGATGATATTAATATAAATGAAATAGCTACAAATGGTGGTGAAATTACAGTTAATGGTAATAATATTACTGTGGAAAATCCCATAATTAGTGCTGGTGGAAATATTAATTTTAAAGCAGAAGAAAATATTAATGCCAGAGATATTAATACTAATAATAATGAAGGAAATGGAGGCAATATAAATTTTAAAGCAATAACTATTAATACAGAAAATATTAATTCTTCTGGAATAAATGGAGGTAATATAACCCTTGAAGCAGAAACAACAATTACTACAGGTGCAATAAATTCTAGTGGTATCAATGAAAATGGCGGTAATATTAGTTTAGATTCTAGTGGAGATATAGAAGTTGTTACTATTAATACTGAAGGTGGGAATAATAGTCAAGGTGGAAATATAGACATAAAAACAGAAAAATTTTTCCGAGCAACAGGTACTTTTACAAGTAACAATGGACAAGAAGTTAGTATTTCTAGTATAGGAAATAATAGTGGTGGTGATATTATCATTAAGCATGGTGGTAACGGAGAAATTCCTTTTATTATTCAAGATGCTAGTATTAATGGTACAAGAGAAATTATTAGCAATAGTAATGCAGAATTTGAAGATGGTTCGTTTTTATTCAGTACAACAAAAAACAATATATCTATTATCTCAGTAGATGAACCACCTAATATTATTCCACCTGAGAATATTCAACCTGATTTTGAAGGAAATCCAGAAAAAACAAAAAATGATCCTGCTAGTAATCAAATAGCATTTATCAATACACAATCTATTCAAATTAAAACTTTAGCCCAAGCTCAAGCAATTTTAAATAATACCCAATCAAAAACAGGTAAAAAACCCGCTTTAATATATGTTAATTTTTCTCCAGAAACTGTTTCTTTAACTAAAGATTTTGTTGATAGAGAACAAAAACTCACCTCTGAATTTGAAACTTATCTTAATCCGGGTCAAGAAAAAACAAGTTCAGTTCTTAATATAGAAGAAAAAGATACTGATGTTCTTGAGTTAATTATTATTACCAAAGAAGAAAATATACGCTATCTTATAGAGACAGTAAACAGAAAACAAGTATTGAAATTAAATGATATATTAAGAAGAGAAGTAATAAATCCATTTACTGGAAAGCAAAGATTACTAACAGCGTCTCAAAGACTTTATGATGTATTAATTAAACCCCTTGAAACAGATTTACAAAGATTGGAAATTAATAACCTTGTTTTTGTGATGGATACAGGTTTAAGAAGTCTTCCTTTAGCTGCACTTTATGATGGAAATAATTATATTATCGAGAAATATAGTGTTGGTTTAATGCCTAGTTTAAGCTTGGTTGAAACTAATTATACTCCTTTAAAAAATGTCGGTATTTTAGCGATGGGTGCAGAAACTTTTAGCGATCAAAGTCCTCTACCTGCTGTACCTTTAGAATTAAATATTATCACTTCTCAACTATTAAAAGGAAAGTCTTTTCTTAATGAAGAATTTACGGTAGATAACCTAACAAAATCTAGAAAAACTAATCCTGTTGGTATTTTACATTTAGCTACTCATGGTGAATTTAACCCCGGAAAATTAGAAAATTCTTATATTCAATTTACAAACCGTCGAGTCAACTTAAATGAAATTAGTCAACTTAACTTAAATAATCCACCTATAGAATTAATGGTTTTAAGTGCGTGTAAAACAGCTTTAGGAAATGAAGAAGCAGAGTTAGGTTTTGCAGGATTAGCCTATCAAGCAGGGGTAAAAACAGCTTTAGGTAGTCTTTGGTATGTTTCCGATGAAGGCACATTAGGTTTAATGACTAATTTTTATCAACAATTAACTCAAGTATCAACTAAAGCAGAAGCTTTACAAAAAGCCCAATTAGCTTTATCAAGAGGAGAAGTAAAAATTGAAAATGGTAGATTAATTAGTGGGGAGCTATCTTTTCCTTTACCTGAATCCCTAGCTAATTTGAAAAACAAAGATTTAACACATCCTTATTTTTGGAGTGCTTTTACTATGATTGGTAATCCTTGGTAGATATATTTTTTAAATAACTTCTATTAGTTTTTTAACTAAATGATGTATTGTTGTTGAGGGATTAAGATTATGTCTTCTCATTCTTTCTTCACAAGTTAATTTATTTAAATTACTTCTATTTTCCTGAAAAGCTTTAAAATAATTAGGCTCAGTTGCTTGATGTCTATTGGCTTTTTATCTCAAACTCGGTTAAATAACCATCATTTTTTATCGGCGTAA
This sequence comes from uncultured bacterium, assembly GCA_964413275.1. Taxonomy (GTDB): domain Bacteria; phylum Cyanobacteriota; class Cyanobacteriia; order Cyanobacteriales; family JAABRE01; genus JAABRE01. The sequence goes on from CAYPSO010000062.1 coordinate 2,419, forward strand.
GACTTGCACTCAAAAGCTAATTCTCTCAAGACTCTTAATCACATATAAGGAAAATATCGGAGTATTTGCTATGAAATTTTTACTCAAAGCATCAATAAGTATTCTTTCCGTATCTTTAATTCAGACAATTCCCTTCCTTCTTTCTACCTCCACAGCTAAAGCACAATCAACCACCTCTGTAGTTTGTTACTTCCAAAAACCCAATCAACCAAATACAAAGACTTGGAAATGGGGACTTACCCGTAATAATCAATGGTACACCATAAATGGTAACTGGAGAAATGTTGGTGGCTCAACTACTTTTGTTACACCTTTAACTTCAAAAAATATTCAGGATAGTTGTGAAAATTCCAAAACTTATTACAAATTTCAAGGCTATGATATTGTTGACATTTATGCAGCAGACAGTGCGGCAGGAAAAAACTACTTAATTTATGCTGATAGTGGTCAAAATTTAGTGGTTGCTCCTCAAAAGCCCACGCAAGTAAGCTCAACCTATACCTATACTGTCTGTTATTTCCGGAAAACTAATGATCCAAACTCAACAACTTGGCAATGGGGGTTAAATGATGAGGATGGTTGGTATTCTATGGCGGGTAATTGGAGCAGTATGGGAGGAGCAACAATTTTTGAGGCTCGTGCGAGTTTAGAAGAAGTTAAAAAAAGTTGTGAAAATTCTAAGACTTATTATAATTTTGGAGAAGAGTATCAAATTACCGGAATCTATGCCAGAGATAGTGGGGCGGGATCAAATTACTCAATTTATGCCAACGATGGTAAAACCTTAGTCTCTGAATAATTTTTTCTAACATTAGACATCGAGTTTTACTTAGTTTTACCCAACCTATCTTTTATAAAAAAAATTGAGAAATAATGATAAACCATTAAGGGGACTCTTTCTTGCTAAAATTGGTACTAATTTTGTTTTTATTCTTAAATTTACAATTATTACCATAACTAAATCAATGTCCATTGTAACTCAAACTAAAACAACACAAGGCGAAAATTTAATTATTAAACCCCAAAATTTATCTTTACAGGGCATAATTACAGTGCCAGGGGATAAATCCATTTCCCATCGTGCTTTAATGTTAGGTGCGATCGCATCTGGAGAAACTATCATAGAAGGGTTATTATTAGGAGAAGATCCACGTAGTACCGCAAATTGTTTTCGTGCTTTAGGATCAGAAATATCCGAACTCAATACCGAAAAAGTTATCGTCAAAGGCATTGGTTTAGGTAACTTACAAGAGCCTACAGATGTCCTCAATGCCGGAAATTCTGGTACAACCATGAGATTAATGTTAGGTATCCTCGCCTCTCAACCAGATAAATTTTTTGCTGTCACCGGAGATAATTCCTTAAGAAGTCGCCCCATGTCTAGGGTAATTAAACCTTTAGGCGAGATGGGTGCAAAAATTTGGGGCAGAAAAGGAAATTCCCTTGCACCTTTAGCCATCCAAGGGCAACAACTCAAATCCATACATTATCATTCTCCCATTGCCTCAGCCCAAGTTAAATCCTGTATATTACTCGCAGGTTTAATGGCATCTGGCAAAACCACTGTTACTGAGCCTGCCCTATCACGAGATCATAGTGAAAGAATGTTACAAGCCTTTGGTGCTACTCTAGAAATAGATTCAGATACAAATAGCGTAACTATTATCGGACAACCTGAGTTAAAAGGTCAAAAAGTAATAGTACCCGGAGATATTAGCTCTGCTGCCTTTTGGTTAGTAGCAGGCTCGATTATTCCCGATTCAGATTTATTAATTGAAAATGTCGGCGTTAACCCCACTCGCACTGGTATTTTAGAAGTATTAGAAATGATGGGGGCTGATATTAGCTTAGAAAAAGGAAGATTAGTAGCAGGTGAGCCTGTGGCAGATATACGAGTAAAACATAGTAAATTAACCGGATGTACCATTGAAGGCGATATTATTCCCCGCTTAATTGATGAAATTCCGATTTTAGCCGTAGCTGCTACCTTTGCCCAAGGTAATACTATCATTAAAGATGCTGCTGAATTAAGAGTCAAAGAAAGCGATCGCCTAGCCACTGTCGCCTCAGAATTAACGAAAATGGGTGCTAAAATCACTGAATTTGCCGATGGCTTAGAAATTACCGGAGAAACTTCCTTAAAAGGCGCGGAAGTGCATAGTTATGACGATCATCGCTTAACTATGAGTTTAGCCATAGCTGCTTTAGGAGCGCAAGAGACAACCACAATTTTAGGTGCAGAAGCAGCAAGCATATCCTACCCTAATTTTATTCCCACCCTACAACAGTTAACAGATTTTAGGTAAGAGGTAATCGCTAAAAGCTAACTGCTAATCGCTAATCGCTAACTGCTAATCGCTAAAAGCTAACAAATAACTAATAAATGGATAATTTTTGGACTGACATATTAAATTTTGCTCAAGAAACCACTCAACGAATTGGTAATCAGTTAGTTGCAGATTTCGGAAAATTAAAAGCAACCCGTAAAGATGATGGAACTTTAGTAACAAAAGCTGATAGATGGTCTGATAATGAGATAAGAAAAGCTATAGCTGCTAAATTTCCAGAACACGGTGTTTTAACTGAAGAAACCGAGCATATTTTTCCAAAACAAGAATGGTGTTGGGTAGTAGATCCCATAGATGGTACAACTAACTTTACTAGGGGGATTCCCATTTGGGGAATTTGTTTAGGATTGTTATATAAAGGTACTCCCGTTTTTGGTCACGTTTATCTACCTCAAATCAATCAATCATTTCACGGCTATTGGTATGGAGATACGGGAATTATTGGGCCAAAAGGTGCATACTTAAATAACGAACCTATTCAAAGTAGTACAGATGAACCTAGTCTAAATCATATATTCAACCTATGCGCCCGTAGTACCTCAGTCTTAAAAAATCCTTTTCCTTGTAAAATTAGGATGATTGGAGTAGCTAGTTATAACATGATTTTAGTAGCTGCCGGTGCATCTTTAGGAGGAGTAGAAGCAACTCCTAAAATTTGGGACATAGCTGCATCTTTACCAATTTTACAGGCTGCTGGTGGTGCATTTCTAAGTTTAGAGTCAGAAAATCCCTTTCCTCTAAAAATAGGTGTTAATTACGGCCATAAATCTTTTCCCTGTTTAACCGCTAGTAAACCCGAATTAATTCCTATTTTTGAACCTTTAGTTAAATGTATTGTCTCCTAAAATATAGTTAATAACTAATAACAAAAAAAACTACGAACTATTTAAAATGGGTATTAAAAAGAAACCAAAAATTCCTAAATCTCAACAAATAGGCGGTATTTTATTAGTAGCTGCCAGTTTATTATTTGCAGGCTACCTTTTAATGCCCCGTCGTCAAATTCCTAGAGTACCCTACAGCTTTTTTATCAAACAACTCGACGAGGGGCAAATATCCGCAGTGCAAGTGGGAGAAGACGAAATTCGTTATCGTTTAAAACCCAAAGAAGAAGGACAAGTAGGAGCATTAGTTGCCACTACTCCCATTTTTGATATGTCATTACCTGAAAGATTAGAAAAAAATGGCGTAATCTTTGAAGGCGCACCTCCTCCTAAAACCAGTTGGGTTAATATTTTACTTAATTGGGTAATTCCTCCAGTGATTTTAGTAATTGCTTTCCGTTATTTTCTACAACCAAATAGTAGTAAAGGGAGTCTCTCTTTTAGTAAAAGTCAGGCTAAAGTTTATGTTGAGGGTGAATCCGATAAAATTACCTTTGCTGATGTAGCAGGAGTAGAAGAAGCTAAAGTAGAGTTACAAGAAATAGTAGAATTTCTTAAAAATCCAGAACGTTACGCTAAAATTGGCGCGCGTATTCCTAAAGGAGTCTTATTAGTTGGGCCTCCGGGGACAGGTAAAACCTTACTCGCTAAAGCTGTTGCCGGAGAAGCAGGAGTATCTTTTTTTAGTATTTCCGCTTCAGAATTTGTAGAATTATTCGTCGGTACAGGTGCAGCTAGAGTGAGGGATTTATTTGAACAGGCTAAAAAACAAGCTCCCTGTATTATTTTTATTGATGAATTAGATGCCATCGGTAAAGCTCGAAATAGCGGGGGTGGTTTTCAAAGTGGCAGTAATGATGAGCGAGAACAAACTTTAAACCAATTATTAACAGAAATGGATGGTTTTAGCGCAGGAGATGCCACAGTAATCGTACTAGCTGCTACTAATCGTCCAGAAGCTTTAGATGCTGCCTTATTACGTCCGGGTAGATTTGACCGTCAAGTTTTAGTCGATCGCCCCGATTTAGCAGGTAGGTTGCAAATTTTAGAAATATATGCTAAGAAAGTTAAATTGGGAGAAAATGTGGATTTAAAGGCGATCGCTACTCGTACCCCCGGTTTTGCCGGTGCAGATTTAGCTAATTTAATCAATGAAGCTGCTTTACTCGCTGCGAGAAATCAACGAGAAACTGTATCCCAAGAAGATATTAAAGAGGCAGTAGAGCGGGTTGTTGCTGGTTTAGAAAAGAAAAGTCGGGTACTTTCAGAAGCAGAAAAGAAAATTGTTGCCTATCACGAAGTTGGTCATGCCATTGTTGGTGCAGTGATGCCTGGAGGTGGGAAGGTTGAAAAAATTTCCATTGTACCCAGAGGTGTTTCAGCCTTGGGATATACCTTAAGATTGCCCACAGAAGACAGATTTTTAATGAATGAGTTGGAATTTCGCCAACAAATTGCCATGTTATTAGGAGGTAGAGCGGCAGAGGAATTGATATTTAGTAAGGTGACAAATGGGGCTTCAGATGATTTGCAAAGAGCCACAGATATTGCCGAGAGAATGGTCACAAGTTTTGGTATGAGTAAAATTTTAGGCCCTTTAGCCTATGACAACAGAGGTGGTAATAGTTTTCTTGGTAATGGCGGTACAACTAATCGACGGGCAGTAAGTGAGGAAACGGCTAAAGCCATAGATCGAGAAGTTAGAGAAATTGTAGAAAATGCTTATCAACAGGCGAAGGATATTTTAACTACAAATAGCAATTTATTAGAGGAAATTGCGAGTAAAATTCTGGAAGTTGAGGTTATAGAAGGTGAGGAGTTATATAAATTATTAGATTCTAGTATTGGCATAGAAACTAATATAAATTAATCAAAAAATGCTAAGCTCGATAAATTCTCGTAGGGTGCGTCAAATAAAATAACTAATAAGTCAGCAAGTTTTTCTTTGGTTTGACGCATCATCAAATTTTGAGGCTTTCCTGTATGTTTAATTACAAATACTATGAACAACAACATAATTATTCAGAAATGGGAATCATTATTTGCCAGTTTAAATAAGTCAGAAAAAAGTGATTTAGTTTGTTCATTAACAGAACTTGAAGCAGTCGAAAAAGAAATAGAATTTAGATTTCCAATTGGCTATAAAGAGTTTTGTCAAGTATTCGGCTCAGGATGTTTTGATGATTTCATGGTATTTATTGCCCATGTTCTTTATCTTACAAATTTAATATAAGTGAAAGTGCTGATATAAGAGGTACTGGATATAAATTTGTTGGCTTAAATTTAGACATTGAAATGGCAATAAATAGCGGACAAATTACTCCAGATGAAGAGAAAGCTATTTTACTTAATAAATTACTAAATCATGGTTATCCCTTCGGAGATACTACTAATGGAGATCGCTTTTTTTGGGATTTAACTAGCTACAATGAAGTCGATCAAAGTTATGACATTTACTGGATTCCTGACGAAAATGCTATACATATAACATATATTGGTAGGGATTTTTTTGAATTTATCAGTGAATTTTGTTTAGGACAAAAATCTAGTAAACTGCTGCCAAAAGATTATACTCTTAATATATTAGAAAACCAAGAAAAAATTTTTATAGGGTTTCAAAAGCAAGATATACCTAATCATAATCAAGAAGCACAGTTGGAAAAAATATTAAAAATGAATGAAGAAAGTTGGGAGAATTGGGTTAGGATGGGACTTACTGAAAATACTGAAATTTCACTTACAGGCTCATATCATGCTTCAAATAAAGATCGAGCTGAACTTCTCAAAAATGATTTAGAAAATCAAATTGAATGTGAAATTAAAATAATATCTGGTGGAGAAAGTCGTAATATATATTCTTTAGTTGAGGTAGGTATCTCAGAAAGGACGATAACACAAACCTTATTTTATGAAATCTTAAACCTGATGGTAGCGATTGGTAAAAAATACAATTGTCTATTCATGGGCTTGGGAGCTAATTTCAATCCAAAAAGCTACCCCTAAAGACAGAAAACAATACTCGAAATATCTCGCTCAAACGACTTGAAGAAATCCCAAATATTCAATTTTTGATAATCTTGCTCCCTTGGACTATTTGCAGTATGATTTTCTCAAATTGTTTTTAGAGGTGGAAATGTTTTTAGTTAATTATTCCAATAATTGTTTAATTGGTAGCTCTAAATATATAGATGATATTGAAAAATTAAAAAAGAAATATCCTAACTTAGAGTATTCTTCCGTAGAAGAAGGAATAGAAAACTACATCTTTACTATTCCTGTTACTGATGAGGAATTATTAGAAATTGCTAAATCTAATTGTTTATTAATTATGTAAATATTGAAAGTATTTTATTAATTTTTTATATTATTATTTAATAATTGCTATGAATGATTTGTTACAAGGATTAAATATTTATTTAATTGGCTTAATGGGTGTAGGCAAAAGTACAGTGGGAAAAATACTTGCCCATGAGTTAGGTTATCGTTTCTTCGATACTGATATTTTATTAGAGAAAGTAGCCCAAAAAACTATTAATGAAATTTTTGCAACCGAAGGAGAAGATTATTTTCGGGAATTAGAAACAAAAGTATTAGAACAACTATCTGTTTATACTCGCAGTGCGATCGCCACTGGTGGAGGTATAATTTTAAAACCCAATAATTGGGGCTATCTGCGCAGTGGTTTAATTGTTTGGTTAGATTTACCAGTACCTACTATTGTTAAACGTTTAGCTGAAGATAATACTAGACCACTTTTACAACAAACAGATCTCAGTGAAAAACTAAATCTACTACAACAACATCGCCAACCCTTATATAGTCAAGCAGATTTGCAGATTAAAATAGGTGATGGGGATAGTCCCGAACAAATTGCCAAAGAAATCATAAGACTAATACCTACAGTGTTAAAAGAAACTAACTTAACAAGCTAGTATTGTAAATAACAACTTTAAAAATAATTGCTATGCCACGTACTCAAAGAAACGATAACTTCATTGATAAAAGCTTTACCGTTATGGCAGATATTATCTTAAAAATTCTGCCCACGAGCAAACAATCTAAAGAAGCATTTGCCTATTATCGTGATGGAATGTCTGCACAGGGAGATGGTGAATATGCTGAAGCCTTAGATAACTATTATGAAGCTCTCAAATTAGAAGACGATCCTTACGATCGCAGTTATATTTTATATAACATTGGTTTAATTCATGCTAGTAATGGGGATCAAGAAAAAGCCCTCGAATATTATCATGAATCCATCGATCTAAATCCTCGTATGCCTCAAGCTTTAAATAATATTGCCGTACTTTATCATTATCAAGGAGAAAAAGCTAAAGAAAACGGTCAAGATGAAGAAGCAGAAGCATTATATGACAGAGCAGCAGAATATTGGAAACAAGCTATTCGTATTGCTCCGAATAACTACATTGAAGCGCAAAATTGGTTAAAAATCACAGGACGTTCAGAAATAGATGTATTTTTCTAAAACTTGTTCTGTCTTCAAAAATCTTAATTAATTTATAAAATGTAGAAAAAAATGATTGACCTCGAACAAGTGAGAAAAGTAGCTAATTTAGCTCGACTGCAACTCACAGAAGCAGAAGAAAAACAATTTACTACTCAATTGAGTGATATTCTCGATTATTTTGAACAACTCAGTGAATTAGATACAGAAAATGTCGAGCCTACCACTAGAGCAATTGATGTGAGTAATATAACTAGGGCTGATATACTCCAACCTTATACCGATAGGGAAGAATTACTCAAACAAGCTCCCGCTCAAGAAGGAGACTTTTTCAGAGTACCGCAAATTATGGGTTAAAGAATATTTGGGCAGAATGATATTCTGCCCCTAGGAAAACTAAAAAATTTATATGATACCCGTAGGGGTTGAACAATGTTCAACCCTTAATAATATTACTGCACAGAATCAAATTGATAATTTGACCCCGGAGGCCCATTTTTACCAGCTACGGCTTGCACTAAAGGTACTTCTTGAAAAATATTAAAACTGGTGGTATTTCCACTAATATTCATACCTTGACTTAATAGTTGAAAAACACCATTTCTACTGGGATTTTGACTAATAGCATCTGTTAGAGCTTTAGTAGCATCATAAGCTGTAGCTGTACGCCAACTCACCCTACCTTTCCAACTTTTAACAGCATCTTGAGCAAAAGGATCGTTAGGTTTAAAACTCCAAGGTACAGCTAAAGTAATTCCTTCAATACTGTTACCTCCCTGTATCAATAAATCAGGATTGTATAATTCATCTCCCCCAATCATCGTCATGCCTTGACTATTAGCTTGGGCAATTTCGACAGCTTCAGCTACTTTATTTTTACTCAAAGCCAACATAATAGTATTAGCATTTCCGGCATTGCCTAATTCAAGACTAGGACTGCTATTATCAACATCTACTTCTTTAATTAATTTACCATTAACTCCACTAAGAGCATTAATTAATTCTTGTTTTAGTTGTAAACTATAGGAACTATCAGAATTATAAAATAAAATAACTGCGGGATTAGAATGTTTTTTTTGAGCGTATCCGAGTAAGGTTTTACTTACTCCTTGTAAATAGTTACCTAATAATTCATTTTGTTTTTGATCTAAGGGAATTATTTGTAATTTCCCATCACTTGTAACACTGGTAGTTAATGGTGACAAAGCTACTAAATCTGTGCCATTATATTGTTTTAAAGCTTGCTGGCTACCGGGATCAATACCGTAACCAACAACCCCTAAAAGATTGGAGAAATTAATTAAATCTTGAGCAATAGAAGCAGCTTTTAAAATATCACTATTATTAATAATTACTACCTCTAAAAGTTGCCCAGAAGATGACGGTATTTGGTTAAATTCTTCCTGTTGACTGGCAACTCCTCTTAATATTTCTTTAGCTGAATCAAGACTATTACTAATCGGTGCCACCACCGCAATAGTTAAAGGATTACCTGCTTTTCTAGCTTTAGCATTGTTAAAATAAATTTTGCTTTCAGGATCGTTAGGATTATTGTTGACTGCTTGTTCATAGGATGCGATCGCCCCATCCCAATTTTCTTGACTAAAAGCGTTTGCTCCAGCCTCTTTAGTTGGATTAGGCTCTAATAAAATCTTTTCCCCTTGAGAGATTAATTGACTATTATTAGCACTGTTACTAATAAAAGTACCAGTATTTATGGAAGTATTTGCATCCGTAACGATTGGTTGTTCGCTTTTATTAGAGAGAATCCTCGTACCAGTAAAGATTAGTCCACCTAAAACTAAAATTACCCCAGCAATAACACCAATTTTAGTTAACTGAGAATTATTACGATTTCCCCCTCCAGCTAAAATTGTGGCTGATTGCATTGCTTCCTTGGGTAAACCACAGATGGCACAATCAGGGCCATAATTTTCATAATCTTCGTGGGAACCGCTACAATTAGGGTAATCTTTGCCATCTTTAGGCACACCATCACAAATCCAAGGTTTTAAACTCATATTATTTATTTGTTATTAGTTATTTGTTATTACTTATTTGTTACAATTAATTATAATTAATTGGCCAACCTAATCGAGTAGGTTGTTGATAGATTTTTTTTAAAGTATTAATATCTCTAACAGAAATACAAGGAGAATTTCGTACTTGAGAAAAGTATAAAGCATCAGTAGGTAAATTGCTATGTCCCCAAATTCCTAAAGCGTGACCTAATTCATGTCTAATAGCAGCTAAGAGTGATTCATCAGCCAAATTAGGACTAACAATAATAGTCATTTTATGTAATAGTAAAGGTGGAGAATCTTCACTTAAATAAAACTTATATTTAGTTTCAGCAGTAGTGGCAGGAGGAAAGTCAAATAAACCAGTTTCAGAATTGAATTTTGGTTTTAAATCAGGTTGTGATCGCTTAATAATAATATCAGCTAATTCTTCATTTTCTATCTCGATTATTGGTAAATATTCATTCCATTCTGTAACAGCTATTTTCATAGTTGCTACCCATTGCCAAAAACGACGAACACTAGCAATTGATAAATCAGTTTCTGGGGGTTTTTCAATATAAATTTGCAGGGGAAATTGTGACCAAATTAAATAACCTACAGGAGTAGATTTAATTTGCTCAAAATAATCACCAATACTATTTTCTATTTCCCAATTTCTTAATTTTTCTGGTAAAGGATGAACTTGTGGCACAGGTAAAGAAGATTCAGCTTTAACTAAATTTAAGTTTGATACAGATAAAAATAGAATAAATCCTAATATTAAAAATAATATTTTATATTTAATTCGATACCAACTTTTGGGCAAAAAGCAGAAAAGCCAAGAATTATTCATTTAATAAAAACAATATTATGATAGATTTCTGTTATTTACTAGATTTAATTTTATGCTAGATAATATCTTACAGACTATCAAAAAGTGGTTTCCCAAGGCAAGAGCTAAAATTCAAGAAGGTGCATCAGAAATAGAAGCTAAATTGTCCTCATCTCCGGGAAAAGAAATTTCTTCATCTTTATTTAATAAATTAAATCAAAAAATTACTCAATTAGAACCTAATTTAGTTTATCAAACATTTATTGGACAAAATTTATCTCAAGCTTTAGATAACTGGCAGAAAAATTGTAATTCTTCTAATCATTTAGTAATTAGTAGTATTCCAGTAGAACCATTAGAAATTATTATTGAACAAACCCTTGACAATATTATTATTAAGCAAGAATTAACTATAACTTTTCTCAAAGGTATTCCTAGAAAATATGATGAAGACGAAATAGCTAATTATTTAGATGAACAACTGAGAAAAATCAAAAATAATCCCCAAGCACAGTTAATAATTATTCCTGATTTAAGTAGGTTTTTTTTTCGTTCTGTAAAAGGATTAGCTATCATTGATTCGCTCTTGATTTGTGTAGGAGAAGATAGCAAAAATTTTTGGTTATTAGGTTGTGATAATTGGTTGTGGTTATATCTGCAAAAAGTATCAGATATTGATACTTATTTAGATAATAAAAAAAATCTCCCTAATTTAACACCTCAAGAATTAAAACAATGGCTAAATCCTATATTTAAAAACTTTAAATTTAACTGGATTTCCATAGAAGAAACAGATAAAATTACAGAAAATAACAATTTTGATCCCGATAAATGGACATCTGAACAAGAAAAAAAGTTTTTTAACAGTTTAGCTTATAAATCCGGTGGTAGTTCATATATAGCTGGTAATTTATGGTTAAATTCTTTATCAGTGATTGAAGTAGAAATATCTGAAAATAAAGAATTAAAAGAAGAAAAAATTATTGCTACATTACCAAGTTATCCTGATTTTACAATTCAACAAACAGATAGACAATTGATATATGCTATAGGTTGTCATGGCAAAATAAGTATTAATAATTTAGCTAATATTTTAGGAGAAGAACAGATAAAACTTAAGGCACAAATTCATAGATTAATTAAACTAAAATTAATTAGTTACGATGGGGAATTAATTAGTCTTAATTCTTTAACTTATCCTAAACTAATAGATGATTTAAAATATAATCATTTCTTAATAGGTTAATAATAAAAATTTAAAAAAATGATAACAATAACACAATTTATTTTAGCCCAAGTCAGTGACTTAGCTGATGATAATACTCCTAATTGGCTTACAGAAATTAATAGATTTAAAGTTTTACAAGCAATTGTAGTAGTTTTAGTTACCTATTGGGGACAAAGTGCCATTGAAAAAATAATTATTTGGATTTCCGAAAAAGTACCTTTACAATATCGTTTAACCATTAAACAGTCTCTACCTTTTTGTCGTGCTTTTTTGTTAGGATTAGCAGGAATAATTTTAATTAATTTATTTTTAGACTTATCCACAAAAAATTTAATAGCATTTACCGGTACAATTGCAGTTGCTTTAGGTTTTGCTTTTAAGGATTATGTAAGCTCAATTATTGCAGGGATAATTGCTTTATTTGAAAGACCATATCAAGTAGGCGATAGAGTTAAAATTGACGAACATTATGGAGAGATAATTAGTTATGGTTTGCGAGGAATTTTAATCAGAACACCTAGCGATGATATAGTAACAATTCCCCATAATAAAATCTGGACAGAAGCGATTCTTAATACTAATAAAGGTAACGTAGAAGCACAAACAGTAGTAGATTTCTATTTTGGTCATGAAATAGACGTAGAAAAATTCAGTCAGATATTATATCGGGTAGCGCAAACTAGCAAATACACTCAATTACAATTACCGATTTTAGTAGTGATGGATAACAAACCTTGGGGAACTCATTTTAAGTTAAAATGTTATCCTATTGATGCTAGAGATGAATTTATTTATAAAACCGACTTAATAAAAAGAGCAAAACGGGTTTTTTCTCAATATAAATTGAGCTATCCTCGGATTAATATTAGTGAAAATATCAATAAAGGGAATGATTAAGGTGGGTTATACCCACCAATGGGATTAATTTAACCAACCAGCACTTTGAACAATAGTTAAACCAATAAAAATAATACTTAAAACCCAAGTAATACGGTTTAAAGTCTGTTCGGCAGTTTTACTGCTAGTAAACAATTGAGCTTGTCCACCAATACCACCCAAACCATCACCTTTAGGACTATGGAGTAATACCAATACTACTAATAGGAAAGCGGATACCGCCCAAATAATCTGTACCAGTTGATCGACTTTCATGATTAACTTTAAATTTAACTAATTGTGAACAATTATAGAGAAACACTAACAGGAGAGCGATTGGGTTTAAATTCCAATTCTAAAGGAGCAATCAAAGATTTACCCTTCATTTCCTCCGGTTGAGGTAATTGTAAGATTTCGAGGATTGTTGGTGCAACATCTGCTAAACAACCATTTTCCCTCAATTTTACGTCCCCGCCATGACCCGGAATTTTGCACTTTTCTCCTTCTACTAGAATAAAGGGAACGGGATTAGTAGTGTGAGCAGTCCAAGGATTTCCCTCTTCATCTTGCATATATTCAGCGTTACCATGATCTGCTGTAATTAGCATCGTACCACCAGATTTACTCACCTTATTGAATAAACGTCCTAAACAGCGATCGACTGTTTCAATGGCGATTACCGCAGCAGGTATATTTCCGGTATGACCAACCATGTCAGGGTTAGCATAGTTCATCACAATTAGCGAATAAATTCCCTTATCAACACCAGCACAAGTCACATCGGTAACAGCTTCTGCGGACATGGCTGGGGCTCTATCGTAAGTTGAGACCATCGGACTTTGAATTAATTCTCGATCTTCTCCGGGGAATGGTTGCTCTAAACCACCGTTAAAGAAATAGGTAACATGGGGATATTTTTCGGTTTCAGCAGTACGTAATTGCTTTAAACCATGATTGGCTATTACTTCCCCTAGAATATTATTTAAACTTTGAGGCTCAAAAGCTACATCAGCAGGTAGATTAGGGTCGTATTGAGTAAAAGTTACTAAATCTAAAGGTTCAATTTTTTCTCGCTCAAAGCCATTAAAATCATCGCTCACAAGAGCATAACAAAGCTGTCTGGCTCTATCTGGACGGAAATTATAAAAAATAATGCCATCACCTGCTTCAATCGCCCCCGGAGCAATTCTCAAGGGAGGAATAAATTCGTCGGTGATTTCTTCGGCATAGAATGCTTTTAATATTTCAGTTATGGTGCGGCTATCACCATCACCATCTTGGGTCATTACATCATAAGCTTTTTTTACCCGATCCCAACGGCGATCGCGATCCATTGCATAATAACGACCACTAATGGTTACTATTTTACCTACACCTATTTTGTCAATATATTCTTGAATCTGAGTCAGTGCTTTGATCCCCTCATGGGGATTAGTATCCCTACCATCAGTAATGGCATGAATACAAACATCAGAAACAGATTGATTTTTAGCTAATTCCAATAAACCAGATAAATGAATCAGATGGGAATGAACTCCACCTTCGGAACTTAAGCCAATTAAATGTAGCTTACTATTGCGAGTATGAACTTGACGACAGATATTCACCAGTGCCTGATTACGTAAAATCGAGCGATCTTCTACTGCATCGGTAATACGCACTAACTCCTGTGGCACAACGCGCCCAGCCCCAAGATTAAGATGGCCTACTTCCGAGTTACCCATTTGTCCCTGGGGTAAACCCACATCTTTACCGGAAGTATGGATTAAGGTATGGGGATAAGCATCCCATAAACTATCCATTACTGGTGTATTAGCAGTAGAAATAGCGTTTGCTTTAGTCGATTCCCGATAGCCCCAGCCATCTAGAATAACTAGCACCACGGTCGATATAGGTGCTTCTCTCATATTTATTTCCCTATAAAGTTAATATCTATGCAAAATGATAATACCATTTCTGGTTATTTATAGTTATAGAGTAGCGAATAACAGCAAATATTACAATTATTAATTGAAATTTGATTTGCCAATATAGCTCTATCTTATATCAAATATTAATGATTAGGGGTTTTTTAAAGATGATTTAATATTTGTCTGTTTCTAAGTCCTAAAGAAAGTAAAGAAGGTTTTGGTTTGAGAATAAAATCTCTAATGTTATAATTTATCTCTATCCTAAATTAAATAATACCCGTATAACTGATAACTGAAATGACCAAAAACTATCATATAACTACATTTGGCTGTCAAATGAATAAGGCCGACTCAGAACGTATGGCTGGTATTCTCGAAAATATGGGCTTTCAGTGGTCAGAAGATCCTAATTATGCAGATTTAATTCTCTACAATACTTGTACAATTAGAGATAATGCGGAACAGAAGGTTTATTCTTATTTGGGTCGTCAAGCTAAACGCAAACACACTCAACCAGAACTTACTCTTATTGTAGCGGGTTGTGTGGCTCAACAGGAAGGAGAACAGTTATTACGTCGAGTTCCCGAATTAGATTTGGTCATGGGGCCTCAATATGCTAATCGTCTGGAAGATTTATTAGAACAGGTATTTTATGGGAGTCAGGTGGTAGCAACTGATCCCGTTTATATTTTTGAGGATATTACTAAACCCCGTCGTGATAGTAAGGTGACGGCTTGGGTAAATGTGATTTATGGTTGTAATGAAAGATGTACCTATTGTGTAGTTCCCTCTGTGCGTGGGGTGGAACAGTCTCGTACCCCTGATGCTATTAAAGCGGAAATGATTGAGTTAGGTAAGCAGGGTTATAAGGAAGTCACTCTTTTAGGTCAGAATATTGATGCTTACGGCCGAGATTTACCCGGAGCAACTGAAACAGGGCGACATTTACACACATTAACGGATTTACTTTACCATGTCCATGATGTGGAAGGTGTGGAGAGAATTAGGTTTGCTACTTCTCACCCTCGTTATTTTACCGAAAGATTAATTAAAGCTTGTCGGGATTTGCCTAAAGTTTGCGAACATTTTCATATTCCTTTTCAGTCAGGAGATAATGATATTCTCAAAGCCATGAAGCGGGGTTATACCATTGAAAAATATCGCTCAATTATTGATAAAATTCGCCATTATATGCCGGATGCTTCCGTTAGTGCCGATGTAATTGTGGGTTTTCCGGGGGAAACTGAAGTTCAATATGAGAATACTCTAAAATTAGTTGAGGAAATTGCCTTCGATCAGTTGAATACGGCAGCCTATTCTCCTCGCCCCGGCACTCCTGCTGCTGTCTGGGATCATCAATTAAGTGAGTCCGTAAAAAGCGATCGCCTACAACGCTTAAATCACCTTGTTTCCCAAAAAGCAATGGAAAGATCTCAACGTTATTTAAACCGCATTGAGGAAATTTTAGTTGAGGATGTTAATGCTAAAGATACTACTCAGGTAATGGGTAGAACAAGGGGAAATCGGTTAACATTTTTTGCGGGTGATATTGAAGAGTTAAAAGGTAAAATTGTGAAGGTAAAAATTAATGAAATACGGGCTTTTAGTTTAACGGGTGAAATTATTAATTAATGGACGTATTGAGTTTAATACAATCTAGAAAATTATTATGATCGCCATTGTTACACCAGAAAAAATTAAGTTATCTCCGGGTACAGTAGTTCATTTTCTTGGTACATGGACAGACTATCAAGCGTTAATTGAACAAAGAGGTGATAAAGCGAATCCACGCATTAAATATCGATCGGGAGAACTTTTATTAATGTCACCTCTTGCTAAACATGGACGAGAAGCTCATATTATAGCCAATATAATTACTATTCTCTTAGATAATTTAGGGCAAAAATATGAAGCTTTTACCCCCATTACTATGGATTTACCAGAAATTGGTGGACTTGAACCAGACTATAGTTTTTATGTTGATAATTGGGCAGCAGCATTAGGAAAAGATCGTATTGATTGGAGCATTGAACCGCCACCAGATTTAGCTTTAGAAATTGATGTTACCAGTTATACTGATGTTAATGATTATCTTGTTTATCGAGTTCCTGAAGTTTGGCTATATAAAAAAAATAAACTTATGATTTATGCCCTTGAAACTAATAGTTATAAGCTGGTTTCTAACAGTCGCTATTTCCCTAATTTTAATGTGGAAGAGATTATCGCCGAGTATTTAGAACTTGCTAACCAAAAAAGTTCAAGTGTAGCAATGAGGATTTTAAGAAAACGTTTTCCCACTATATAATATATCCCTTAAGTATGGAAATAAAAGAAAATCTTGCTTTATTTTTAACAGCGACTATTGATATTAAAGGTATGCCAAAAGCCTATCCCACAGCAGCCGAACAAAGACAAGAAGATTATTATAATTCCTTAAAATATTATGTTAATAACCATCCTAAAATAAAAAAAATTGTCTTTGTAGAAAATTCCGGTTATCCCTTAGATAGAGTTAAAGAAGCTGTTAAGGAAAATCCTTATAATAAACAAGTAGAATTTATTTCTTTAAATTGTAATGATTTTCCCAGAAAATTCGGGAAAGGATACGGAGAAAGTGTATTAATTGAAAAAGGAATAAAGCAATCGGAGCTAATTAAAAATGTCAATTATATAGCTAAAATTACGGGACGTATTTATTTACTTAATTTAACTAAAATTTTAGAAAAAATACCAAATAAGTTTGATTGTCTTTGCGATTTTAAAGATCAGGGCTACATTATTAAAAGATTATTAGGGGAAAAAAGTGCTGGTCCTAATTGTGATACCAGATTATTGGTTTTTAGCAAAGAATTTTATTCTCAAAATTTTCAACCTTTACATAATAATCATACATCAGGAAACTTTTATTTTGAGCTTAAATATTATCATGCTATTCAACAAGCTTTAAACAAATTTAATGTCATAATACGCTTTCCTATTGAACCAAATTTTAAAGGAATAGCTGGACATTTTGGTGGTAAAGATTACGGAAGTACACAAGAACAAATTAAATATAATATTCGCTCTGTTATACGTAAAATTACACCTTGGATACATCTATAATTTTAAATATTTTTACATGAATTTTTGTAAGACTTCAGCAGTTGCTTTTCCCGTTTTTTCCCAACTAAATTTACTAGCTTGTTGTAAACTTTGTTGACTTAGTTTTTCCCTTAATAAATTATTAGTAGATATTTCTTTCATGGCATCAGTAATTTCTCCTGTATTATAAGGATTAATAAGTATTGCTGCATCTCCTGCTACTTCGGGTAAAGAAGAAAGATTAGAAGTAATTACAGGTGTGCCACAACCCATAGCTTCTAACACAGGAAAACCAAAACCTTCCCATAAAGAAGGAAAAATAAGTGCGATCGCATTATTAATAATATTCGGCAATTCTTGATAGGAAATATAGTCTAAAAATTTAATTTGATTAATAATATTTAATTCTTTTGCTTGTAATTTTAACTGGGGAGTATAGCGATTATCTGGACTACCTACCAGCCATAATTGATAATTTTGATAATTAGGAATAGCTGCAAAACTTTGAATTATTCTTGATAAATTTTTATGGGGATCGTGACGACCAATATATAAAAAATAAGGTTGATTATTGGTTTGTTTTTCTGATTTTAAAGGACAAAAATGTCGGTGATTATAAGCGAGTAAAATAGGAGTAATTTTTGATGCGGAAATCTGAAAATATTCGCTAATATCTCTAGCCGTTGCTACTGAGTTACAAATAATATGAGTAGCTTGATTTAAAACTTGAGGTAAATAGTAACGAAAATATAAAGTAAGAGGTGATTTAGGATTAGGAAAACGCAAAGGAATTAAGTCATGTACCATAATTACAGAATTACATTGAGTATAAAGTGGCATTTCTGGTACAGGTGAATATAACAATTTAGCGTTTAATTTTTTATAAATTTGCGGCAACTTAAACTGTGTCCATAATAAACGATTAATATGACCTTTTGTGCCTTGTTTTGGTGTTAGATTATCAGGAATTGAATAACATTCATATTCAGGATTATTATTAGCAATTAATAAGGTAGGATTAAGATGTTTTAAATAGGGAAAAATATTATTAGCATAGATACTTAAACCAGTGGGGCGATCGAATAAAAATGAAAGATTAATAACAAAATCACTATTCATTATAAATTAAGTAAATATTTGTAAGCATTAATAGTCTGTTTAGCTGTATTTTCCCATGAAAATAGTTTAGCTCTTTCTTGTCCTTTTTTAATTAAATTATTGCGTAATTGAGAGTTATTAATTATTTGTAAAATAGCATCAGCTATTTCTGGAAAATTATTAGGATTAATTAAGATGGCAGCATCTCCGGCAACCTCTGGCAGAGATGAAATATTAGAGGTAACAACAGGTGTGCCTAAACTCATGGCTTCTAATACAGGAAGTCCAAAACCTTCATAATAAGATGGATAAATAAAAACATCAGCTTTTGCATAAAATAAAGCAACTTCTTCGTCAGATAAATAACCAAGATGATAAATATTATTTTGAAAAGGAGAATTATTAATTTCAGCTAAAATCGGTTGATAATTCCAACCTTTTTTGCCGATTAATACTAAATTGTGTTCTATTTTTTTCTCTTGTTTTAAGTAGTTAAATGCTTTGATAATATTAATTATATTTTTTCGAGGTTCTAGGGTACTTACCAATAATAAATAAGGAGCATCTAAATTATATTTAGTCTTATTATTTAGAGTTTGATTAGTTTTTATATTTTCATAGCGGCTTGCTTGATTAGTAATATATATTTTCTTTTCTGGAAAATTAAATATATCTGTTATATCTTCTTTTGTAGTTTGAGAAAAAGTAATAATTAAATCTGTCCATTGCAAACATTGTTTTATTCGATTTTTATAAGTTTTTTTTACTACTTTCGGTGCGTATTGAGGATATTTAATAAAGCTTAAATCATGAATAGTCATAATTTTTAGAGTATTTTTACAAGGATAAACAAAATGATCTGTTCCCTGAATAATACTAGGATTATCTAAATAGGTATCTAAATAATTAAGAACTGGACTATAATATTTTCCTACTAAATGAGAAAGCCTAACAGGTAAAGGTAAAATATGACAAGAAGCAGATTTTTGAAGTAAATTAGGAGGTGAAAAATCCCCTACTACCCATTTTTTAAAAGATGGTTGATAGTAAGTTCCTAGTTTAAAATTATTCTCATTTTCTAGAGAAGATAAAGATTTAATTAAATTTATTGTATAAATGCCAATACCACTAGGTTGAGATCTTATGGGTGTAGCATCAACTAAAATTTTCAACATGAATAAACCACACTCAATCTAATTGACGATTATCAAAAAAATACATCATTATACCTGTTATTTTACCAATACTAGCTTGC
This sequence comes from uncultured bacterium, assembly GCA_964413275.1. GTDB lineage: Bacteria > Cyanobacteriota > Cyanobacteriia > Cyanobacteriales > JAABRE01 > JAABRE01. The sequence continues at coordinate 22,399 of CAYPSO010000062.1, forward strand.
GGTTTAATGGGTAAGAGAATTATACTATAAATAATAAGTCTTAATAGTCTAATCAAAAAAACTGAAGTATTAGTATATTTTTTAAGAGTAAATAAATAACTATAGGTACTATGTTTAAGTTTACTAGCTATATTACGATTAGTAATAGATGATGGTTGATGAATAACAGATAGTTTTGTAGTGAAAGCAAGCTTATGTCCTTGCTGAAAGTAACGACGACAAAAATCAAAATCTTCATAATAAAGAAAATAATTATCGTCAAACTGAGGACAACTTGAAAAATTTTTCAAGTTAATTAACATACTACAAGCACTTACCCAATCACAAATAAAATAATCTAAATTTTCAGATAAAAAAAGATGATTTCTAGAAATAATTTCACCTAAATGAGGAATAAAATCACCGCCAGCAAACCAAATTTTATTATTAGGAGTATAAATCATTGTACCCAAAATTGAAATATCTGGATAATCAATAAAAAATTTCTGAACTTGAGTTAAAGTTGCTGAAGAAAAGTAGGCATCTGGATTAATTAACCAAACTATAGCATCTTTATTTTGACTATATATCCAACTTAAACCTAAATTACAACCATTAGAAAAACCTAAATTATTTTTGGCTTCTATAATATGGATATTTTCCCGATCTTTGAGTTGATTCATATCCATATCATCAGGGGAATTATTAACAATAATCAATTGATAATTAAACGCCCCTGCATCTTGAATTGATTGCAGTAATCGGGTAATTAACTCAGTAGAATAATAGTTAATAGTTAATAAATAAATCACATTAGCTCAATATGACAATCATCTCCAATCATAAAATTAAGAGCTTTTGGTCTTCTAGGCACAAGGGTGATTTTAGCTCTTTTTCCAATCAAACTATCAACAATACGTTGATGAATATTAATAATTTTAGCACCTTGTAAAATAACACTGTGATCTACGTCGGTATCAATTAATGAGACATCATTACCAATACTACTATAAGGACCAATAAAACAATCTTCTAAATGACAATTTTCACCAATAATTACTGGGCCACGAATAGTACAATTAATTAATTTACTACCACTACCAATTTTTACCCTACCCATTACTTTTGAATGAGTATCTAACTCTATGGTGGGAATTTCTGGAGTTAAGTAAGTATCAAGAATAATACGATTAGCTTCGAGTAAATCATCCTTTTTACCTGTGTCTAACCACCAACCCTTAAGCTCTTGTGCTTGAACATTGTGATTAAGTTCAATTAATTTTTGAATTGCATCGGTAATTTCTAATTCACCCCTAGCAGAAGGTTTAATTGCCGCAATAGCTTTATGAATAATAGGAGCAAAAAAATAAACCCCTACTAAAGCCAAGTTAGAAGGAGGATTTTTAGGTTTTTCAATTAATTCTAAAATACGACCATTTTTATCTATATTAGCAACGCCAAAAGCACTGGGATTTTTTACTTGTCTGAGTAAAATTAAAGAGTCTAAATTATTTTCTTGAAATTTATCAAGAAATAATTTTAGTTGATCTTCAATGACATTATCTCCCAAATACATAACAAAGGGAGAATCACCTAAAAATGATTGAGCAGTTTTTACTGCATGGGCTAATCCTGCTGCTTCTTCTTGGAGAATATAAGTTATTTTAGCTCCAAAAATTGAGCCATCTCCAGTAACATTTCTTACTTCATCTCCAGTTTCTGGACTAATAATAATTCCAATATCTGTAATACCAGCAGCTACAATATTTTCGATACCATACCAAAGAATTGGTTTATTAGCCACAGGTACAAGTTGTTTAGCACCAGTATAGGTTAAAGGACGTAATCTTGTGCCTTTTCCCCCCGACAAAATTAAAGCTTTCATTTAGTTAAACTCCTAAATTAACTAAAAACCATAGAATATTTTTAACATATTTTCAACCCTACCTGACCAAGATTTTTCGCTATGTTGACCAATAATATCTTCAACAATAAAAAGATTTATATTCTCTTGATAGTCAAATTGTTGTATTAATATATCTCGCATTTGACGACCTCTTATTGTGGCTCTTTCTTCGATAAATTGATTGTGAAAACCTCCTTCTCTAACTAAACCCCAATCTAAATAAATTTTTAAACGTTGATGAGGATTTTTCAAGGTTTGTGATGCAGAATAAATTAAACTTGATGATTCAAGCTGTCCAAAAAAATCTCCTGATAATTTGAATAAAGAACTATCCATTGTTGAATCTAATCCTACCCAAAATGAGGGTGACATAGCCGCAACTAATCTGAATTTATCTGGGTATTTAGTCGCCAGATAAAATGCTGCTAAACCACCATGAGATGCTCCCAAAATCAGAGTATTTTCTGCTGTATTTATTGTACGATAATTGTCATCAATAAAACCCCTTATCTCGTGAGAAATATATTTAGAATAATCGTCTAATCCTCCCCATTCTTTATCCCAAACTGGAGCATGGGTATATTCATAATCTCGATTTACTGGACAAATAGCAACTACTATAACTTTTCTGATTTGATTTTTTAAATATAGCTTAGTTATAATTGATGCCATATCCCAGCTTTTATTTTCTTGATTAGGAAAAAATGCGGTGTCACCATCATTCATGTAAATTACTGGGTATTTTTCCTGACTGACTTCATAGTCTCTAGGTAAAAAAATATGTATTTTTCGAGGTTGATACTGATAATTTCCAATTTGAAAATAATCATAGGTATGAAAAAAACCTCCCCAGTATCCCGGATCGTGAAACCAACCTTCTTGTCCATTTTTGTTAAACCTTTCAGCCATATTTTTGAAATTATTTATCTATTAGATTGTTCTACAAGCTAACACAAATTTATTCCTTAATCCAAATTGCTAAACCTCCTCCTCTTCCCCTAGCAGCAATTAGTTTATCTTCTACTAAAAAATAACGAAAAAATGCCTGTTTTTTTATGTTATCTTGGGCAAAAGTTTTTTCTTTTATTCTTCCATTATTAAAATAATTTGAATAAACTGTTTTTCCCCATAATTTAAAACTAATTTTAGTAAAATCAAAGACAAGAATATTTTTGCCTTTTAGAAACTTAACTGGGCCAGTTAATGATAATTCTAAAAATCCTAGTTTAACTCGATTTTCTACTTGCAAATCTTCTGTATAAGTCAAATTGATTTTGATAAAATTAGGAACATATTTACCTGCACCTAATTGAACACCTACTTTCTGTCTTACTTTTTTTGTTCCTGTAACAAAATATAAACGCCAACAACCTATTAATTGTGGAAACTCATAATTTATTTTAAATTTTTTATTTTCTTTTTCTACTGCCAATAAAGTATTAACTAAATCTTCTGTATTTTTTTTATTTGTAATTTTATCTATATTTAAAGAAGTTGTCATAAAATAATATTATCAATTACTCTCTAACTGTATCATAAAAAATAAAAAACCAACAAATCAAGAATAATTAATAACAGTTCAATGATATAATTAGAGTTATAAAAATCATCATAATTTTTAGTTATGCAAATTCAATCTACTGCTATCCCTGATGTTTTATTAATTGAACCTCAAGTTTTTGGAGATGAACGGGGTTTCTTTTATGAGAGTTACAACCATAAAATATTTACCGAAAAAACGAGATTAAACCTTGAATTTCTACAGGATAATCATTCTCGTTCCAAAAAAAATGTACTACGTGGGCTTCATTATCAAGTTATACAACCTCAAGGAAAATTAGTTCGTGCCGGAGTAGGAGAACTTTTTGATGTTGCTGTGGATATTCGCCAAAGCTCCCCTACTTTTGGGCAGTGGGTGGGTTATATTCTTAGTGCTGAAAATAAACGTCAATTATGGGTACCGCCGGGTTTTGCTCATGGTTTTTTGGTACTTTCTGATTTTGCTGAATTATTATATAAAACTACTAATTATTATTGTCCAGAAGGAGATCGTTGTATTCTCTGGAATGATCCAGAAATTGGGATAAAATGGCCTATAAATGAAACACCTATTCTATCAGCAAAAGACCAAGCAGGTAAATTATTAAAAAATGCTGATTTGTTTGTTTAAATTTAGGAAAAAAATTTTATGCAAGTTATAAATCTACCAAAAATTTATTCACCTGAAGAATATTTGAAGTTAGAACAAAAATCAGAATATCGTAATGAATATCGCAATGGAGAAATAATCGCAATGACTGGTGGTTCTATTAACCATAATCGTATAATTCGTAATTTAGCAAGATTACTAGAAATTAATTTAGAAGGACAACCATTAGAATTTTTTATTAGCGATCTTCGTTTATGGATACCAGATTATAATCAATATACTTATCCTGATATTATGATTATTAAAGGTGAACCAATCTTTCAAGAAAATCGAAATGATATTGTGGTTAACCCTAGTATTATTATAGAGGTTCTTTCTAAATCTACAAGTAGTAGAGATAGGGGAGATAAATTCAGTTATTATCGCTCAATTAAAGAATTTCAAGAATATATTTTAGTGGATCAATATAAAATACATATCGAACATTTCAGTAAAACTTCTGATGGTAATTGGTTATTAAAAGAATCTAGTCAGAAAGATGGAATTTTAAAGTTAACTTCTGTTAATTGTGAAATTCCCTATCAACAAATTTATCAGCGTGTAACTTTTGAAAATTAAGGTATTTTATGTCTATTTTATTAATTGGCGATCGCGGACAACTTGGTGAAGAATTAAGCCACATTCTTAAGTCTCAAAATGCAGAATTAATCACCCTCAGTAGAGAAGAACTTGATTTAACTAAAGCTGAAAATATTCGCCAAATAATCAAAAAAAATCAGCCCAATATAATTATTAATTGTGCTGCTTATACCGCAGTTGATAAAGCTGAAAATGAATCAGAATTAGCTAATTTAATTAATGGTATTGCTCCCGGAATCATAGCAGAAGAAGCAGCGAGATTAGATTCTTTTTTAATTCATATTTCTACAGATTATGTATTTGATGGCAGCCAAAGTATCGCTTATTTAGAAACAGATAAAACTCAACCTTTAGGAGTATATGGTA
>CAYPSO010000063.1:0-27047 GCA_964413275.1 uncultured bacterium
ATGGAAGCGGCTAATGAAGGAAGCGTTATGGCAGATCCCACAAATCGCACTCAATCCATTGGTATTCGGGTTAATTTAGGATTTGAACAAAAGGTTAATCCTTTTGTGGAAGAAGTATTTCACCATCAAACTTTTTTTTCTCGTTTACATCAATTTGCTCTCATTTCCAATGCGTTTATAGTAGTACCGGGGGGCATTGGTACTACCTTGGAAGCTTTTATGGTTTGGCAATTATTACAGGTGCGTCACCTTGATGATATTCCTTTAATTATGGTTGGAGAAATGTGGTCTGATCTAGTTAAATGGGCCAAAAAATCTATGGTAGAAGGTGAATTTTCATTAGCCGAGCCTGATGATATTATTATTCCCCAATGTGTTGATACTGTTGAAGAAGCGGTTATTATTTTGCAAAAATCCAAAGCACAATGGGAAAAATCTCTTGAATAAATAGGTTGAAAAATTATAAACAATAAACATTCATAAATAATAAATGAAATGACGCATTTTATAATAAAAATTTGCTGATATAAATCTAATAATTATGAAAAGTTATGGACATTTAGATTGTGCATCTGAAAATTTAATTGGTGGATGGGCGATAATTGAAGACTTAAACATAATTCCAGAAATAATTATTTTTGGTGATAATCAAGAAATTGGCAGAATATCAGCATCTTTATTTAGACCAGACTTATTAGAAAAGAAAATTCATCCCACAGGGTATTGTGGTTTTGATATTAGAAATTTTGATAAAACAAATTTTAATCAAGCCACTGTAATTAAAGCCATTATTTCCCAGACAGGTATGGAATTAACTAATAGTCCTTATTATCTAAAGGATAATAAAATGTCTGATTTTCCAGCACCAGTGGACGATTTTTTTGTTTTTCTACATATACCAAAAACTGCGGGAACTTCATTTAGATATGCAGCCGAAAAAGTTTTTGGGCATCAAGCAGTAATTATTGATTATGGTATAGATAATCCTGTTACATCTCCCTTATTTTTGAATAGTTTTTATCAGAATAGGAAAGATTTATTAGTATCACAAATTAGACAAAATAACATAAAGTTTATCATGGGACATTTTCATGTTGTTAAATACTTAGATATTTTTGATAAGTATGTTAAATGGTGTACTTTTTTAAGAGAACCCATCGCTAGAGTAATTTCTGAATATAATTATTTAATTCGCAACAATTTTTATGATAAATCTTTAGTAGAATTTTGTAACGATCCTAATCAATGTAATCGACAATCTCAATTAATTTCTGGTTTAAAATTAGAAGATTTTTATTTTGTTGGTATTACTGAATATTATCAAAAATCAATTCAAAAATTCAATCAATTAAGTCGGCTTAATTTTGATTATTTAGAAGAAAATTTGGGTAGAATAAATATAGATGATTCCTATAACATTGAACCAGAAATTATCCAGATGATTAGAAATAATAATCTTAAAGATATCTCTCTATACAAAAAAGCTCTTAGTTTAATATAAAAACGTAGGTTGCGATAAATTTATCACATAATCCTACGCTTAATTATAATTAAATTTTCTTAAAAAAAATGCTAAAACTAAGCAGCTATTTGACGAATGTTTAAATGTTGTTCGGGTACAGGATAACCGGCTTCGCCAAAGGTTTCTGTAATAGCTTTATTGGTATCAAAATAGACTTGCCAATAATAATTGTTATTACAATAAGGACGTACTGCTAACACAGGACCTGCTAAATTAAATTCTAATATCTCTACATCTGGTGCGGGATTTATTTCCACATTGGGAATTTGGCTTAGACGAGCTTTCAATCGTGCGATCGCATCATCAGGATCGACTCCATGATTTAATTGGGCAACTAAATCAACTCTTCGGTAAGGATTAGCCGTGTAGTTTTGGATGGTACTGGCAAAAATAGCATTATTAGCCACAATATTTCTAACATTATCTGGGGAATCAATGCTAGTTACAAATATACCAATTTCGTGAACTGTTCCTGTGATACCGGCTGCGGAGATAAAATCTCCTTGATGAAAAGGTCGAAACATTACCAAAAATGCACCTGCCGCAAAATTGGCTAACATTCCACTCCAAGCAGCACCAATTGCTACACCACCTGCTGCTAATAAAGCCGCAAAAGAAGTAGTTTCTACACCAAAAACACCTAAAATTGCAATAATTAATACAACTTGTAATAGTATAGATAAGGTATTTGTCAGATAAGACAATAGAGTTGGGTCAAAATTCTGTTGTTTGACAGCTTTTCTAATCAATCCCATTGCTACATTAATTAGCCAACGTCCAACTATCCATAAGGCGATTGCACCAATAAGTTGAATCAAAAAAGCGGCTAAATATCCCACCATTTCACCAACAAAATTTTGTAACTGGTCAACATTTCTTGAAACTTCTGTGGGAAGAGGTATGGGAATATCAATCTCTGTGGGAGATTGTGCCAAAATATATTTAAAATTCATCATGTTTTCATTCATTCCTATTATATGGATGGTCATATCATAATCTAAGTTAATAATTTTCAACCAATCCATTTCTGCTCTAAGAAAATATAATATTTTACAATCGAGGATCTATCGGCTCACTTTCTAATGCTAAAATCCCGAATACACATTCATGCACCCTTCGTAAAGGTTGGCGACTAACAAATCGCTCTAAAGCTTCAATTCCCAAGCAAAATTCCCGTATGGCAAGCGATCGCTTTTTGGATAATCCCCGTCGGCGCAATTGCTCTAGATTGCTCTGATTGGTATATTCAGGGCCATAAATAATTCTCAAATATTCCCTGCCACGACACTTTAATGATGGTTGAATTAAATTTTGTTCTTTTTGAGCAAGAAAATGCAAAGGTTTTACTACCATTCCTTCTCCACCCGTATTAGTTAAATTACTCCACCAGTCAATGGCTTCTGTTACAGATGCGGCATCATCCAGATTGACTATTCGATAGGGTGTAGCTAACAGCAAAGATGAATCTGCTTGAGCAATTTCTGCTATGGTTTGCAAATGCCAAAGATGATTTTTATCGGTATGCAGAGTATTTTCCGTCGCTAAAACATGAAAGGGAGCTAATTTTAAATCAGATAACTCCTTTACTGGCCAACAATAACCCTGATAAGCTTTCACATATTTTTGGGCATCAAGATAACGCTGTTGATATTGAGTCAAGGTATCGCTAACCTCTATGCCATTAGTTGCTGCTTGTTGCAAAAGTTTTACGGCTTCAGATAACGCCACCTCTGCGGCAATGCCCACAGAGGCATATTGTTGCTGAATCAATTGTTGTGCTTTCATCGACCAAGGCATCAATTCACAATCTAAACAAACCCAATCGGTATTAAATTTCTGCCAAAAATCTGTAACTGAAAGAGCTTGTTGAAGCCGTTGCAGAAATTGAGCTTCTAAATCTGAATCAGAAAAAAAGTGCCTTCCTGTGCGGGTGTAACAAATACCAATTCCTTGGTTTTCTACTCCAAATCGCCTTTGTGCTGCCTCCTCATCTTGACAGATAATAACAATTGCCCGTGAGCCCATGTGTTTTTCTTCACAGATTACTTGAGTTACCCTTTGATGCTGATAGTAACTAAAGGCTTCTTGGGGATGTTCTAATAATCCGGAATGATTGGAGGTTTCCGAGGGAGACATGGTAGGGGGAAGATAAATTAACCATTTAGGATTGGCAGCAAAGCGACTCATTACTTCCAAAGCTGCGATCGCATTTTCTTCCCGAATCATAATTCTTGGTTTAAATTTGGTGTTAATTAGGCGTTTCCCTAAGACATCATCAAGCTCTAAAACATCATCATATTCCTGTTGAGCGGTTAAGGATAATTCTTCATTTCCAATTATTAAGGGCTTAATTGGCTCGCAATAAACCATTTTTGCGGTCACTGATACTAATTCCCTTTCTGGATAACGCAGAGCGGTTAACTTTCCTCCAAATACGCAACCCGTATCAATGTTAATGGTATGATTCAACCATTCCGGTTGAGGTACAGGAGTATGTCCATAAACTACTGTAGCGTTTCCTCGATAGTCTGCTGCCCATTGATAGCGCACGGGCAAACCAAATTCGTCTATTTCTCCGGTACTTTCTCCATAGAGAGCAAATTCTCTTACAGCGCGCGAGCCTCTTCCTTGAAAAGCTTCTTTCATCCCAGCATGGGCTACCACTAATTTTCCCTCGTCTAAAACATAATGACTAATTAATGAGTTGAGAAATTCGCTGTTTTCTGCTATCCATGATTCTTTTTTATCGGGAGGAAGTTGTTCTATTTCGGCTAATGTTTGTTCTAAGCCATGTTTGATTTGTACTTTTCTACCTTGAAGTTTTTTGAGTAATTTTGCGTCATGATTACCCGGCACACACAAAGCATTTCCGGCTGATACCATGTTTTTAACAAGGTTAAGAGTATCTAAAATACGGTTTCCCCTATCGACTAAATCCCCTAAAAAGACAGCTTTGCGACCTTGAGGATGAAAATAGGTATTATTATCTATTTGATACCCTAATTTTGTCAGTAGAGCTTCAAGTTCGTCACAACAACCATGAATATCCCCAATAATATCAAAAGGCCCTGTTTCTTGTTTAAGATTATTCCACAGGGGTTGTCTTTCGATGGTTGCAGTATTAATTTCTTCTAATGAGGAAAGGGTATAAACATAGCGAAATCCTTCTCGTTTTAGATTTCCTAAGGAGCGACGAACTTCGCTACAGTGACGGCGCACTACTTGAAAACCAAAATTACGATCTTCTCGCTGCTGATTGCGCTCATGACATAAACTAGGAGGTAGATTAAGAGCAATGGCAACGGGAATTACATGATATTCTTTAGCTAATTGTAATAGAGGTTTGCGATCGGCCGAACGCACATTAGTGGCATCAATAACTGTTAAGTTACCTCTGGCTAATCTTTTGGCAGCAATGTAATGAAGCACATCAAAAGCATCATTAGTAGCATTCAAATTAGTTTCATCATCGGATACTAATCCCCGACAAAAATCCGAGGAAATAATTTCTGAAGATTTAAAATGTGTTTTAGCAAATGTAGATTTACCCGAACCAGATGAACCAATTAAAACGATTAAAGATAGTTCAGGAATAGTAATTTTCATAATATTTAACTTAAATCATATAAAGTTTTAAACCAAGTTACAAAGCTTTGAGAATTAGGATGATTTGGATTTAGAATACGTTCCATAATTGCTTGATGTAATTGTCTTCCGGGAGGATTCTGCCAAGCTAACCAAGTATAAATGTTTGCTTTATCAAGGTGATTAGTTTTAAAAGTTGAACCTTTATTTTTTGCTTCTTTGGTTACTTCTTGGACAAATTGCCAAAGTGTTTCATGTTCTGTTGGAATGATATATGTTAAAAAGGTTTCTAACATACCTTGCAGCTTATTATCAGGCATAATCCAAATACCAAATTTAATTCCCTGAGATGTGATATGTATCAAGCCATTTTCTGATAAAGTTTCTGGAAGATCGGGAATACTTTTAAGACAAGCATTTCTAATACTTTGCCAACGTTGTGAAGGATTATCATCTGCATCAACAATGATACCAAGGGCAGAAAGTTCAGAAGCTTGTAATTCAGTGGCAATTACATCTGGATCTACTAAATCTGAATAACCTTCATAATCACGAATATACACAATTGGTTTTTTCCTTGTTCCCCAATTCACACCATTTGCTTCAATTAGCTCTGGTATGACACGAGTATCTTGCTTTCCTTCGACCAGAAGAACCTTTGAATGAATTTCAGCCATTATTTACCGCACCTCAATTCCTCTTTCTGCGGCAATTACAACTTGTCTTTCGGTAAAGACAATACTGGTGGGTTTATCTTTTTCAATTCTTTGAATTGTAATACCTTCTTCACTTGGGTTTTCAGTGTTGGCAATGGTAGCTAGACTTGTCCAACAATCACTGTTATGAGTTGTAGCGAAGACTTGAACATTAAGTTTTTTAGCTGTTTCCCAAATTAATTTCCACATATCAGACATAGCACTAAAGTGAAACCCAGTGTCAATTTCATCTACTAATAAAACACCATTTTTAGCATTAACAATTGCTAATGTTAGTCCTAACATTCGCCAAATGCCATCTCCCATACTACCAATAGGTATCCGTTGATTGTTATTGGCAAGTCTGACAACAAAACCGCTTCGTGAACCATTATATCTAGAATTTTTGGAACTAACTGAAGCAATACGTTCAATATTTGGTTCAATAGTTTGAAGTGCATCTGTAACGAGTTTTTCTTCTGGAGTGAGAACCACTTCATCAAATAATTCGATCATTTTTTCCGTTGTTAAGGAAGAAGATGTTATAAATTGTGTTGTTGCGTCCAAATTTTTTACATCTCTGTGAAAACGTCTTATGTAATTTAATGACAAACCATATTGAGAGGATAATGGTAATTTCATATTTTCATTTTTTTGTCCTAGCCACTCGATAACTAATACCAACTCTTGTATATCTTCAAATTGGCTAATTTGCTCCTTGTTTTCTAGTTCCTTATCTTTTATAGATACAACTATCTCTTCTTGTCCATCATTATAGTTGCTAGCAATAATTGAAAAGCTGCTATCAATATCTATTTCATGACCATAAAAAAGATGCCTAACATCTAGCTCTAGTTTACGAGCAACATTATTTTCATCTATTACAGTGTATTCCCCTCGATTAATCATTATTTCTCCTAATGCTTCAAGGTTAGACTGAAAGGTAAGAAGTTGAATCGCTTCTAAGATTGATGTTTTACCACTATTATTAGTACCAACTAGCAAATTTAGTCTGCCAAGCTGTTGAAGCTCAAAAGTTTTAAAACAACGGAAATTTTCAATTTTAAGTGCTTTGAGCATAGTTTAATAATTAGGCCAATCAGATATGGTACTAGAATAAGGGATATTGTGACTTTTGAGTCTATCACTCTAATAATAATCCCAATATGATTAGGACGAATGTATCAATTCTTTTATAAATTGACTATATTCTTCTTTCATTGGTAAATTAAAAGCTTGATAAATTTGTTTTCGAGTAGTTAAAATTTGTTCTTTAGTAATAGGATTATAGCCCATTTTTTCTACTGATTGCCAATATAATCCGATTCCTCGTTTTTGCCATTTAGGTAAGTCATTAAAATTAATACCATACTGAAATAATAATTCATTTTTGGCTGAAACTGATAATTTTTCCATGATTTTTGTGGCTTTTCTGGCACTTTCTCCATTTTTCCGTAAACACCAATAGCAATGAGAATTAAGAGAATTTCTGTGGGCATCTTCGTTACGCCAGCGAAAATAATTAATTACTTCTTCTTGATTGGGTAATTGGGAAATACGACAATCAAAACAAGCAATATTTCCGAGTAATAAAGATAGTTTTGCACTTGCTTCTCCTGCTAAAACTGAATTTAATTTGCGCAATTTTCGCTTAAATGTTTCTTCTTCTAAGTCGAATAATAAGGATATTTCATCACTTTGTGTATAACCATAAATGATTTTAAATCCACAATTCATTAAATGTTCTACTACGGATACCATGTAATCTCTAAAGATTTTATCGTAAGGAACTTCAAAAGAATGTTGTTCTTTAGTTAGCCTAGTAAAAGAACGTCCATCTAAACGAGCTACTATATAAATTCCGGGTAAAACACATAAATCATAGGTCGTCTCAAAGACTCGCATTCTATCGTCTAATTCAGTAAATTTCATTTATTCCAGTTCTTAATTTTAAATGAATAATCTGTTAATATTTCTACTGTATAAACTTCATCAAATCCTTCTGCAAAAGTAGGTAAAATAAGTTTTTTATAAGTACCAATTAATCCAATGATGGGAATTTTTTGTTTGTTTGTTCTTGCTTCATTTCTTTGTTTACATTCTTCAAGGGATGATTGAAAATAGTAACCAATTATTTTAAATTTATATTGTTTTGCTAGTTTTATATATTTATTACGTTCCTCCAGTGTTGGATTGGTATTATCAATGACTAATGGTTGTTTTGCTTCTAAACAGGCTTGAAATAAAATATTTTCCTGATGCCGAGTTTTAAGCATATCTAAGTTAATGCGAATATGTGTATCAAAAAAATATTCACGATAAAAAGTAGATTTACCTGATGCTTGAATTCCTACAAAAATTATTGCTTCCATTTTATATAATTTCTTATCTAATTAACGATTCATACTTTTAATAAATAATTGAGATAGGAATAAAAAATTATCATTGTTTAATGTTCAATGTTCAATGAAAAAACTGCCATTTGAGTAGGTGAACCAACTTGTAAATCTTCATCTCCAATGGGTAAAAATTCTACAAAATAATTAAATTTTTCTGCTACTTCTAATCCCCAATCTTGAAATTGTTTTCTAGTCCATTCAAAGCGATGATCTTTATGTCTTAAACTTCCTTGAGATAAGTTCTCAAATTTAACATTATATTCAATATTTGGAGTTGTAATAATTATTGTTTTGGGATAGGCAAATTCAAATAATACTCTCTCAAATGCTTTTATTCTTTGTAAATCTAAATGTTCAATTACTTCTATTACTGTGGCTGCATCATAGCTAAACATTCGTTTATCTCGGTAAGTTAATGAACTTTGAAATAACTTTATTCTCTCTTGTTGTTTCAATGGTAAACGGTCTAAATGTAATCTTTCTTGGGCAATTTCTAAACAGCGATAGGAAACATCACATCCAGCTATTTCTGTAAAACTATTATCTTGAAGTAATCTTTTAATTAGTTTTCCTTCTCCACATCCTAAATCTATTATTGTTTTTGCTCCTACTTTTTTTAAAGTATTTACTACTATGTTTAAACGTTGCTCATTTAAACTCAATGGTTGTTCTAAAAGTTCTTCTTTTTCCCTTTGAGCTATTTCAGTTTGCTGCGGCTCTTCTTCCACTATTAATTGGGCTAAGGCTTGATGTACTAATTTTCTTTGACGTTTTAAATAACGTTGAGCAATTAATTCCTGTTCGGGGTGATTTTTTAACCATCCTTCCCCATGACGTAAAAGTTTTTCTACTTCATCATCTCCTATCCAATAATGCTTTTCTGCATCTAAAACAGGCATTAATACATATAAATGGGATAAAAGATTTTGTAAGGTAATATTGTGTTGTAGTTCAACAGAAACATAATTACTCATACCCCATTCAGGAAACTGAGCATCAAGCATCAAGGGTTGAACTTTGAGTGTGTATCCTAATGGTTCAAATATTCTTCTAAGTAAACTTTCTCCTCCTTGACAGGGTATAACGGGTAATTTTGCAGTTAAAGGAAGGGGAGTATTTACTAATTCAGGTTTATCTCGACAACGCCCTGATAAAGCGGTACTAAAAACTTTAGCTAAAGCTACACTTAAAAATGATGATGCCACATAAGGGCGATCGTTCACATAATGTTCTAAAGTTTCTCCCTGACGCACTAATTTAATGGGATTTAACTCTAACATCATGGCAACTGTGGTAACATTTTCGCTGCTTTGAGGATAGAATACTTTTGCGCATCCCCAAGGTAACTCAAAATTTTGCAATTTGGCAGGATGTTTGTGGAGTAAATAGCCTAAGTCGGTAGCAGGGTTATAGGTAGTGCTGATTATCAGTAACATTGATATTAATTTGCTCAAAAAGCGATTAATCTTGTTTAAAATAAGGATTAGTAATTAGCTAAAAGCTAAAAGCTAAAAGCTAATTACTACACTAAATATGTAAATTGTCAGTAATGCGTCTCATAGCTTCTTCCACATTTTCCCGACTATTAAAAGCAGAAATACGAAAATAACCTTCCCCTGCAGCACCAAAACCAGAGCCAGGTGTACCCACAACATTGGCAGTTTGCAATAATTTATCAAAAAAGTCCCAACTACTCATCCCATTAGGAGTTTTTACCCAGACGTAAGGTGCATTGATACCACCAAATACCTCTAATCCCGCCTCTGTTAATTTTTGGCGAATAATTTTAGCATTGTCTAAATAAAAACTAATTAAGGCTTTAATCTGTGCTTGCCCTTCCTCTGAATAGACTGCTTCTGCACCTCTTTGGACAATATAGGAAACACCGTTAAATTTGGTTGACTGACGACGATTCCATAATTTCCATAATTCCACTTCAGAGCCATCGCTCGCTTTAACGGCTAATCCCTTGGGAAATATGGTGAAAGCGCAACGAGTACCAGTAAAACCAGCATTTTTAGAAAATGAGCGAAATTCGATCGCACATTCTTTAGCACCTTCTATCTCGTAAATGGAATGGGGTAAACTAGAATCGGTAATATAAGCTTCATAAGCGGCATCAAAAAGAATAATTGAGCCGTTAGCCCTAGCATAGTCAACCCATGCTTTTAATTGCTCTTTAGTAGCGGTTGCCCCTGTGGGATTATTGGGGAAACACAGATAAATTAAATCAACTTTCTTCTTGGGAATAGCTGGAATAAAATTATTTTTGGCTGTAATGGGAATATAAACTAAACCTTTATATTCTCCTTTCTTCTTAACTTCTCCAGTATGTCCCGCCATAACGTTAGTATCCACATAAACAGGATAAACTGGATCGGTTACAGCGATTTTATTATCTTTACCAAAAATATCGAGAATATTACCAGTATCGCATTTCGAGCCATCAGAAATAAAAATTTCACTGGCATCTATATCACAACCCCGTGCTTGAAAATCTTGGCTTGCAATTTTCTCCCTTAACCAAGGATAACCTTGTTCAGGGCCATAACCATGAAAACCTTCATGAGTGCCCATATCTTCCACCGCTTTAATCATAGCAGTGCGACAGGCTTCGGGTAAAGGTTCGGTTACATCACCAATACCTAATTTAATGATTGGTGCTTCGGGATTAGCTTCGGCAAAAGCATTGACACGACGGGCAATTTCAGGAAATAAATATCCAGCTTTGAGTTTGAGATAGTTTTCGTTAATTTTTACCATGTTTGTAGTGTAGCAAAGGGCATAGAATAGCTTACTATAAATTCTAATTTTAAGTTAAATAAACTAACATGGCATTTTCTTTTGAAGCTGTATCTTGATAGTATTCCCTCATAAGATTGTATTGTTCTAACAACAAATCTATAATGTTTTTTTCTAAGGATATATCTAGTTTTTTTATGGGTGCTGAACATTCAGCATAAATATATAAATTGATAGCTTGAGGAGCTTCTTTAAGTTTTTTTAGTAACTCAAAAGGAATTTGCTTAAATTCTAAATCTATACCCATTTTTAATATTTTTTTAAACCTTAGTCAAACTGTAAATCAAAAATTGCTATTCTATTTAACCCTATAAATGTAAATCAAATTTAGAAATATTAGCATCGGCTCTTCCTTTAACCATACCCTTATTTTTTTATAGAGTTTGGGGCACTTATCGGGGGGTATTACTAATAGAAAAGTAGTTATTTTGTTAGTTCGATTCCCCCTACCCGCTTTTACGATATGATTTTTGTACTGAAAATTATTGGAGACAAACTGTTTGAGCATTTGTTTGCAACGAACCACAAAAAGGATTATTTAGATCCTGAGTTCTCATGGCTGGACTACTTTGGGTTTGTTGTTTCCACAAATCTTGATGGAGGGTATTTATCAAAAAACCATCACGACGAATCTGGTTTTCTGGGTATGAGCCTTCAGGAAAGTCAGTTATCCCAAACCAAGTATTTAATTGACCACCCATAGTAGAAATTCCAAAAATATCATCGGAATTTTCATAAAAAGCCTTATTAACCACCTCATCAATACCAATCATATCTTCCGATACTGATTGAGCAATAAGATTATTATTTTTAGGTAGAGCTTGGCTAGGTATGTTTATAAATACCCCAGATAAAGAAGTTATCAGACCAATAGTGATTAAAGTAATAGTTTTCATTGATTTTTCTTGCCTAATTATTTAGTAAGATGGGAATTTGCTAATCACAATTTTAACTCTAATCAACGATTATGAACCACCATACTAATAACCATATTTCAGTAGCAAAAACTGATTTAATTTCTTTGCGGCAATTTTTACTTAAGTTGTTGATTGATTTAGCTTATAAAGAAGGAGATTTCACCCTTTCATCAGGCCAAAAAAGCTCTTACTACATCAATGGAAAACAAGTGACTCTTAATGCTGAGGGTGCCTTAGCCATAGGCAGACTAATTTTATCCATTTTACCAGAAGATACTCAAGCTGTGGCTGGTTTAACTTTAGGAGCAGATCCTATTGTTTCGGCGGTTAGTGTGGTTTCTGCCTATGAAAATCGTCCTATTCCCGCTTTAATTATTCGCAAAGAGGCTAAAGATCATGGTACCCAAGCTTATATTGAAGGGCCTAGTTTACCAGATGGTGCTAAAGTTGTGGTGTTAGAAGATGTGGTAACAACTGGTGCTTCTGCCATGTTAGCAGTAGAGCGTTTACAAAATGCAGGTTATCAGGTTGAGGATATTATATCTTTAGTCGATCGCCAACAGGGTGGAGCAGAATTATATAGTAATGCAGGACTTAATTTTCAAGCTTTATTTTCCATCGCCGAAATTCAAGAAACTAGCAGAAAACTATCTTAATGGGCAAGATGAGCAAGAACAATTATCAAAATTAATAATTTTGCTCATCATAATTTTTATTTCTTAATAAAAAGGTTAACATTGCTTAATTTTTTTTAACACTTTGCCATAGTTTTTATTAATAGGAATTGTTAAAATTAAGACAGAAAATAATTTTGGGTATATGTATGGATGCTATGTCTAATCGTTTCAGTAAACAAGTTGATTGGTCAACTTTAGTTTTATTTACTTTAGGATTTTGGTTAAGTGGCAGTCTTATTATTGATTTAGTAATTATTCCGGGGTTATTTGCTTCAGGAATGATGGCTGAAAGTGGTTTTGCTAGTGCAGGTTATGTAATTTTTGGTACTTTTAATAGAATTGAATTAATTTGTGCTGCCTTAGTATTAAGTAGTTTTTTAATTTTTCACCGCAATCATAATTTAACCAATAAACAAGAACCTTGGGCAATTATTTTATCAGTAGGAATGATGGCAATCGCCACAATTTATACTTATATTTTGACACCACAAATGACTGGTTTAGGTCTTCAGTCTAGTTTACTTTCAACTACAACACAAATGCCTCCTGCTATGATTTCTCTTCATATTTTTTATTGGATTTTAGAAGGAATCAAGTTAATTTCTGGTGGTATTTTATTACGTTGGTGTTATCGCAATTCTTGTACTCTTGTAAACTAAAATATGATGAGCAGTTTAGAAGTTTAGCTTATTATGATTATAAGGTGCGTCATGACAAGTAGATTTTGTTATCGTATCAAACTTAAGTTATGACGCACCCTACAATATAACCTTTAAAGATAAAATAGCTTGTAACTAACCGCTAATTATTCTAATTACTAAGAGCCGAAAAAATTAGATTCTAAAATTTGTTCCAAAGTAAAGGGATTATCAACAGGAAAATTACTAATATCCACACGAGTTTCTAAACTCACATCTTCCCTAGCATCTTGATAACAAGTGCTGAGTTTATTTTCTAAATAAGATTGCAAACTTAGATTTCCTTTAATTAACTTATTAATTTGCCTTCTTTGTTCAATCACAGTAAATCGACAAGTTTTAGATACTTTATCTGGTTGATATTTATATTTAAGAAGGTGCATTATTAGAACTATTACTCTATTTTCTAATTCTCTTTTATTATTCCTGCCAAGTCCTTCTAATTCTTTAATTAAATTTTCTAAATCTATTTCATTAAAACTATTTTTCCTTAGTAATTCTGCCGTTTTTTGTAACCAGAGATTATAATCTTCTTCATATAATTTTTTTAAATAAATATTATCAGATTCAAAAGTATCCATATTTTTACTAAAGATAAGTTGAAAAAAGCAGGCATTTTGCCTGCACTACAACAATCACTATTATTAATGTTAACTGATTAGGCCTCGTCTAAAGCAGCTATTCCGGGTAACACTTTACCTTCTAATAACTCTAAACTTGCACCACCACCAGTGGAAATGTGGCTCATCTTCTCAGCAACACCAACTTTTTCCACCGCAGCAACCGAGTCACCACCACCAATAATGGTAATAGTACCTTGGCCAGTTAAACTAGCTAAAGTATGGGCAATGGCGTCTGTACCAGCCGCAAATTTATCAAATTCAAATACCCCCATAGGGCCATTCCAAATTACGGATTTGCACTCAGATAAAGCTGCTTGGAAAGTTTTAATGGAGTCAGGACCAATATCTAAACCCATCCAACCATCGGGAATAGCGTCAATACTAACTGTTTGAGAATTAGCATCAGCAGCAAATTTGTCAGCTAATACCACATCAGTAGGTAATAAAAAATCAACACCTTTTTCCTTAGCCTTAGCTTCTAAAGCTTTAGCTAATTCTAACTTATCTTCTTCTACTAAAGAATTACCAACATTTAAACCACGAGCTTTGTAGAAAGTGAAAATCATTCCCCCACCGATAAATAATTTATCGCATTTTTCGAGGAGGGTTTCAATGACACCAATTTTACTAGAAACCTTAGAACCACCAACAATCGCAGCTAAAGGACGTTGAGGATTTTCGATCGCATTTTGGAGAAACTTTAACTCTTTCTCAATTAAATAACCAGCGACACTGGGGCTAAGATGATGACTTACACCCTCAGTAGAAGCATGGGCGCGGTGTGCCGTACCAAAAGCATCATTAACATATAAATCGGCATTAGCTGCTAATTTTTTCGCAAATTCAGGATCGTTTTCTTCTTCTTCTGCGTAGAAGCGAACATTTTCCAACATTGCTACTTGACCATTGGACATAGCAGAAATTTTGGCAGCAACTGAATCACCGATGCAGTCATCACACATAATTACATCTTGTCCGAGTAATTCGCCGAGACGTTTTGCGGTAGGTGTTAAGCGCATATCCTCAACAACTTTACCTTTTGGTCTGCCGAAGTGACTGGCTAAAATTACCTTACCACCTTTATCCATTAAATCCCTAATAGTAGGCAGTGCAGCACGGATTCGGGTATCATCAGTAATGTTACCACTATCATCTAAAGGCACATTAAAGTCAACACGAACCAAAACACGCTTTCCAGCTACATCAGCTTCTGTTAAATTTGCTACAGTCTTTTTAGACACAGGTAATTTCCTCCTAATTTCTTTTTAAAAAAGTTAATTAAGTCAGCCGTTAGCTGGTTAACTAATAACTTCCCACAAAAATGGATCGTTGATAAACTCTTTTTGCCAATTTTATCCGAGTATGGATAATGGAGGTTAACTAAATTATGTTTAAAACTGTTTTATTTCCAGTCGATCAAAGTCGAGAAACTCGTGAAGCGGCAACTACGGTAGCCAATGTGGTTAAAACTTACAATAGCCGTCTAGTTTTATTATCCGTTGTCGAAAAAACTCCCACAGGGGAAAAACCTGCTGAGGGAGGAATAATGACGAATACTGAACAAGTGGCCAAACTTTTACAAGGAGCGCAAGCTTTATTCACTCAACAGGGTATTGAAGCAGAGGTAATCGAAAGGGAAGGGCTACCCTCTTTTACTATTTGCGATGTGGCCGATGAAATTAACGCTGATTTAATTATTATGGGGTGTCGTGGTTTAGGTTTAACCGAAGAGGGTGCTGAGGAAAGTGTGACCAATAGAGTAATAAATCTTTCTCCTTGTCCAATTCTAATTATTCCTTAAAAAGTAGGGTGGGCAATGCCCACCTTATTTTTTATGTTATTTGTTAAAATCTAACTCTAACTCATATTTATCTTTAAGCTTTCTTAGGAATTAAGTTAATTAAAGTTCGTAAAGCGTGATTTACCGATTCAGCATCAGGAAAATATTCCCTAATATCTAGATCGAGAATAATTGCTCCTTCAACTAAATTATAATTTTGAACAATTGTTATTCGACTCTTTCGGGTTAATGGGGAAAAATGTTCATTGCGTAACATATCTTATTAACTAATCTAACTGAAATAAAAATGTTACTTTATCTTCTTTACCTAAACTAATTTGATCTCCCATTTTTAGCTTATGGCGGTTTCCTTCTAATAAAGGTAAATGGTTAATAAAAGTACCATTAGAACTACCTAAATCTTCAATATAAAAATCATCATTTTCGACCACTAATCTTCCATGAATACGAGAGACAATTTCTGAATTAGGAAAACCAGAAACATCTATATCAGGAGGAAATTGATTATTCGGTTTGCCCAAATTAATCACCGACAAATTTTGAGGAATTTCAATAACAGTATTAGTTTGGAGATGAATTAATTTAGCCGTTTTTTTCTCTTGTAAAACAGTTGCCATCAATCCAGATTGATTTGTCGGTTTAACTGTTTTCTTAGGATCATTTTCAGTTTTCCTTGGTTCAATTGGATTAATTACAGACTCAGGTGAAGAAATTTCTACATTCTCATCTTCGGATAAGTCAACTTCTCCAACAGATTCACTAGATTTAGATTGCAAATTAAAACCACAGTTACCACAAAAAATTGCATCCCCTTGAATACTCGCTCCGCATTGAGGACAAGAGATTATAGAAGGTAAATCAGTATAACAAGCCTCACATTGCAGTGCAGCTTCTGGATTTTTGTGATTGCAATTTGGACAAACAATCATGAAACTTAATCTATAAATTATTCAATATTCTAATTATTAATCTATGATAACCTTAGCTCCTGCCGTATTGTCTAAAAGCCACCAAAGTTCTCCTTGAGGTTGAATTAAACGAGAAGGATAGTTATTTGCGTCTGCTATTGGTGCAAAAATTTGATCTAATGCAGCTTGTTTATTACTACCAGCTACTAAAAAAATTACACAACGAGCCTGATTAATTAAAGGTACAGTAAAAGTAAGGCGAGGTTGTCCATCTTTCTTACCTACCGTAATCAGACTATCTTTTACTTGTAAAGCTTCTGTATGGGGAAAAAGAGATGCCGTATGACCATCGTCTCCCATACCCAATAAAATTATGTCAAAAATAGGTATTTCAGGCTCATTAACTGCAAAAAAACTGCGTATTTCATTATCATAGGTTTGAGCATCAATGATTGGATTACCTGCATTAGTTGGCATAGGATGAATATTACTAGGAGGAATATTCACAGAATCTAACCAAGCAAGACGTGCCATTTTTTGATTACTATCAGGATGGGTAGGGGGTACATATCGCTCATCTCCCCAAAATACCTGAATTTTATCCCAAGTTAAAGATTGATTTGCTAGTCTTTCATATAAAGGTTTTGGGGTACTACCACCAGCTAAAGCAATAGTACATAAACCTCTTTCTTGAATAGATAATTCTATTTTTTCTTTAACTAAAGCTAATCCTCGTTCGATTAAAGCGGTTTTATCTCCCACAACTTCAATAAATTTAGCCATACTATTTTAGGTATTGTGTAATGATCTAACTGCTTCTAAGATATATCCGAAGTTAATTCGTTTATCTTAAATTAGTAAGTAATTTCAATCAATCTATTAATTGTCTCATAAATCTATGAATAACGTAAGCAGCTTTACTTCTCTTTCTCTTAAATTAGTCGGCATAATCTTGTTTCTTTCTTCTTTTCTGGATTATGCTATTTTGGCCTTTCCCTTTGAACCCTTGGAAGCTCGATGGCAAATTGGTTATATCAGTACAGTAGTCGATCGAGGTATCATTCCGATGATCGGTATAGCTTTTGTTTTAGCAGCTTACTGGATTGATAATGCTGGTGGCAAGTCTAAAGCTTCTATCTTTGATGTGAGATTACCCATGTTTGTCTGTGCTAGTTTGTTAGGACTGGTTTTCTTACTGTTTGTACCCCTTTACTTGAATAATCTTCGTACTATTAGTGCGGATGCTCAAGAACAAATTAGTCAGAGAGCCACCGAAGTTGAACAACGTTTACAAACAGAATTTGACCAACTTAACGCACTTTTAACTAATCAGGATAGAATTAAAGAACTCGATCAAAATATCCAACAAATTAACCAAGCTCTTAGTAGCGGACAAATTCAAGGACAACAATTAAACCCACAACAAAAACAACAATTAGAACAACAAAAACAAAGACTTGAAGGGTTACGTAGTCTTCGAGGCAAACCAGAAGAAATGGAAAAAAGACTTAATGAAGTACAAACTAGATTGCGTAGTCAAAAATTAGAAACTGAAAAACAAGCTAAAACAGAAACCCTTAAACGGGGATTACGCATTGGTTTGAGTAGTCTTATGTTGGCAGCCGGTTATAGTACCATAGGCTGGCTTGGTTTAAAAGACAGCATGGGTTCTAAACCTCCTTCTAGTCGTAAACCAAAACGTTAATTATTTCCAATTAATAATAATAATGGTAAAATAGAATACTATTATCTTAAGTTCTGCTAATTATTTCATAGAGAACTTATCTGTTTTTGTTGATTGTTAATTGTTAATGGTTAATTAATTTATTGCAATTGACTTTTAGCGATCGACTGGCTAAAAACTAGCTTTGATTATGAATATTTAAGGAAACATATAAATTTTTTCTTATATGTACATAATCAAAGTAGGATTATATTTTTTAATTAAGTTGCAATTTTGCTGTTTTTATTTCAAGAATCGTCAATTATTTGCACAATTTTTAAAAAAAAATCTGTTGATCGGATAGTTAATAAAGAAAATTATAGGAGAATGTAAACTTCTGTGCTAGAACGCTTAAAACAAGATCTCAAAAACGATCTAATAGCGGGTCTTTTAGTGGTAATACCTTTAGCTACTACCATCTGGTTGACCATTACGGTTTCTAGTTGGGTGATTAATTTTTTAACCCAAATTCCTAAACAACTAAATCCTTTTGATAGTTTAAACCCAATTTTAACCAATATTCTTAACTTTTTTGTAGGTTTAGCAGTTCCATTATTCGCAATTTTATTAATTGGTTTAATGGCTAGAAATATTGCTGGTAAATGGTTACTAGATTTAGGGGAAAAAATTTTACAAGGAATCCCTTTAGCTGGTTCTGTTTATAAAACTTTAAAACAAATCTTAGAAACTTTACTTAAAGATTCTAAGGATAAGTTTCGCCGAGTTGTTATGGTTGAATATCCAAGAAGAGGAATTTGGAGTATAGGATTTGTTACAGGAACAGTTAGTGCTAATCTTCAATCCCATTTACCAGAAACAATGATAAGTGTGTTTATTCCCACAACTCCTAATCCTACCTCTGGTTGGTATGCCATAGTCCCAGAAAGTGATGTGATTAATTTATCCATTTCCATTGAAGATGCTTTTAAAGTTTTAATTTCTGGTGGTATTGTTAACCCTAATACTACTCCTTCAACCATAACAAAAAAGGATTATAAACCAGTTCCCCTAGAGGATTTAGCAGAAGAAAAACGCCAACTAATTGCTTTAGAAGAAGACAACACTTATTAGTCTAAATAAAAAATTATGCCTCCTCAAAAAAAAAACAAAAAAGCTGAAGAACAACAAAAATTACCTCGTCGTATTGCTCGTGAATTAGCTTTATTGAGTATTAGTCAAATTAAGGGAAATTCAGAAAAACTTGAGCAGTTAGAATTAAATAATTTAACAGTTGCTGCTATTCGTACTCTTAGTAGTGAAATAAGAGATACATTAGAAACTGCAGCTTCAGAAATTAAGCGCAGTAACGAACAATTATTAAAAAGTGAAACCCACGCAGCAAGTCTTCATAGTTCTAGAGCTATGGTAAAAGATGCCTTAGAATTAACTCAAAAAGCTATTAACAGTTTAGGCATAGCAGTAGAATTACCAGAATTAATTCAGTTATCCCAACAACATGAAGTAAGAAAATATGCTTTAGAATTAATTGCAACAGTTCATAGAAGAAATGAGGAAATTGAAGAATTACTTCAAGAATCATTACAAGACTGGCAACTAAAACGTCTTTCCAGAATAGATAGTGATATTTTAAGAATTGCTGTAGGGGAAATTTTGTATTTAGAAACTCCCGAAAATGTAGCTGTAAATGAGGCTATAGAATTAGCTAAAATTTATTCCGATTCAGAAGGACATCGTTTTATTCAGGGTGTTTTACGTCGAGTTACCAATCGCCTAAAATTAAATCAACAAAGTAGTTAGGGATTAGTTAGCTTTTAGCGGTTAGCTTTTAGCTTTTAGCTTTTAGCCGAATACTGAATACTAAATACTACATTCCCCCTCCTGACTACTGACTACTACTTTTAGCAAATAACTATCTTTTGAGAGAGACATCAAACTTACTTAAAAAGTGTAAACTGGAAAACATAAAAAATTATCCTTAAAAATTAATTATTAGTTAACAATATGTTTAATTGGTTTCGTCGTCGTAAAGATGACAGTGACAGCTCTCAAACACAAAGTTCATCAGAACCAAAACAAGAACTAAGTCCCAAAGTAGAAAAGGATTCTCCTATTTTAGAAACAAATTCTACTGCTACGGAGATCGATCCAGAATTAATGTGGTCTGTTAAAGTTTTAGCAGATCAAGGCCGTAAACAGGAAGAAATGGCCAGGGAAGAACTCGATTGGCTTAAAAGACTACGTCAAGGCTTAGGGAAAAGTCGTCGGGAATTAGGCAATCAACTTAAAGGAATTATTGGTCAAGGGCCTTTAGATAGCAAGGCCATTGATGACATTGAAGCTTTACTTCTACAGGCAGATGTTGGTGTTGAAGCAACTGATTATATTATTGGAAAATTAGAGAAAAAAGTAAGGGAAGAATCCTTACCTTCAGAACAAGCTTTTGAATATTTAAAAAGTATTCTCTGTGAAATTTTGGAACGCCCTTTAAAATATACAGGAAAAAAACAATTTGCTCCTGAAAAAGAGCGTTTAAATGTGTGGTTGATGACAGGGGTGAATGGAGCAGGAAAAACGACTACTATCGGAAAATTAGCCAATTTAGCCAAAAAATCTGGTTATAATAGCTTGATAGTTGCCGCAGATACCTTTAGAGCCGCCGCAGTTGAACAGGTTAAAGTATGGGGGGCAAGAAGTGAAACACCAGTAATTGCCAATCCGGGCCAAAATACCGATCCTGCGGCTGTAGTATTTGATGGTATTAATGCAGCTCTTGCTAAAAATATTAATTTATTATTAGTAGATACCGCCGGGCGTTTACAAAATAAAAAAAATTTAATGGAAGAATTAGCTAAAATTAGAAAAATTATTGATAAGAAAGCACCATTAGCTAAAGTAGAATCTTTACTGGTATTAGATGCAACTTTAGGTCAAAATGGTTTGCGTCAAGCTCAAATATTTTCAGAAACCGCTAAATTAACAGGTGTGGTGTTAACTAAATTAGATGGAACTGCCAAAGGAGGTGTAGCGTTTGCAGTAGCTCAACAACTAGATCTACCAATCCGTTTTATCGGTGCTGGAGAAGGCATAGAAGATTTACGTCCCTTTTCTAGTTATGAATTTGTCGAAGCACTACTTAATTAAGGATTAATAGTTATTATGTTCTCGATGGAAAAACGTGATAACTAAATAAATAATAATAAATAATAAATAATAAGTGATAATAAGTGTCTATTTACTCAAATGTGGAAAAAAATTCTTATCCCATAAGAATAGAACAAGCTAAGGAACAATCTACCCCAGTTTTAGCCTTAAAAGAATTGGTGGCTCGTTTACATCGAGAACAAAATAAAATTCAAAATTTATTAAGTTCTTTAGGTTTTGCTCTGCGAAGTTTTAATAATTTAAACCAATTTCTAGAACTTACACCATTAATGGCTTCGAGGGTAGCTGATGCCGAAGGTGGAGCATTAATTTTATTAAAAAATGATGGTCAAGTTAAATTAGAGCAAGTCCATTGTCAAAATACTTATACTTGTAACGGCATTCGCCAAGGCATAGAAAAACTTACTAGAGAAATAACCATTTTCAGAACAGATAATTCCTTATTTTCTTTAGATGAAGAAATTAGGAAATATCTACCAGAAAATATGCAATTGTTTAGTACGCCAATTTTAGTTAAAAATGCTGAAAGAGGCAGATTATATGTATTTAGTTCAGATCCTGATTATGTTTGGAATCCCACTCGCAAAAAATTAGTGCAATTAGTAGCCGATCAAACATCAGTAGCTATTGCCAATAACGAACTTACCAGTGAATTAAGGAAAAAAGAAAGGCAAGATCGAGAATTAGAAATAGGCTCAGAAATTCAATATCATTTACTACCCGGAAAATGTCCTGACATAGAAGGAATTGAATTAGCAGCAATTTGTAAAGCAGCCAATCGTATTGGCGGAGATTATTATGATTTTATCCCCACTAATTACGATCGCGTAACTCGAAAAGAAGGAAAAGTACAAAACTGTCCCCATGTACCTTGGAGTATTATCATTGGTGATGTCATGGGCAAAGGAGTCCCGGCGGGCTTGATTATGACCATGACAAGGGGAATGCTCAGGGCTGAAATCCTGAATCGTCATTCGCCCGCTAAAATTTTAGAACACTTAAACCGAGTAATGTATGCTGATTTAGAAAATTCCCATCGTTTTGTAACTTTATTTTATTCTGAATACGATCCTGTTTCTAAAATATTGTCCTACAGTAATGCAGCCCACAATCCTCCCTTATTATGGCATTACGATACTCATTCTGTGGAAAAATTAGACACTTGGGGCATGTTAATCGGCTTAGAATCTGATTCAGAATACGAAGATGCTCAAACTCAGCTATATGAAGGGGATATAGTTCTTTATTATACTGACGGTTTAACCGATGCGGTCAACCAACACGGCGATCGCTTTGACGAGGATAATCTTTATAATTCTTTTAAATGGGCTTGTTTGCACTTCGAGGGTGCTCAGGAGATTTTGGATTATTTACTAGAGGAAGTTCATAAATTTATCGGTGCAGAAAATCGTTATAGCGATGATATTACCTTAGTAGTCATGAAAATTAAAAACTAAAAACTAGCATTATATTTAATTAATTAATAATCAGCAATTTTGCTAAAGTTAAAGCAGTAAATTTTTTCGTAAATATCCATGAATTTAAGTGAAACGCCATTATTAGCTCTTGAATTAATAAATTTTCCCATCCAACAGGAAAATTATTTTTTAGCTTATCAAAATCCTTCCCAAACTCAGACACAGATATTAATTAGTCAAAAAATCGAAGACATTGATATTTTAGCTGACATGAGAAAGGCTTGGGATAATTTTATAGATTCTGGTCAAGTTTGGGCTTTATTAATTGGACTATCTATCGGTTATATGTTTCGTGGTTTTACTTCTTTTTAAGTTTTGCTAATCTAATTTTAACTTTTTCTGACAATGAATCAAAAAAAAACTTGGAGCGATCGCTTTGAAACCGCTCTCAATCCAGTGATTGCTATTTTTAATGCGAGTATTAGCTTTGATATTGCTCTAATTGAATATGATATTACTGGATCGATAGCTCATGGCAAAATGTTAGCCCATACCGGTATTATCTCCGTAGAGGAAGGAGAAAAATTAGTAACAGCCCTCGAACAAATTCGTCAAGAATATCGAGATGGGAACTTTAATCCCGGAGTTGAAGCAGAAGATGTGCATTTTGCCGTTGAGCGTCGTTTGACAGAGCTTATTGGAGATGTAGGCAAAAAATTACACACGGCGAGATCTCGTAACGATCAAGTAGGTACTGATATAAGGCTTTATTTACGAGATCAAATCGAACAAATTAGAGATTTAATTAGAAATTTACAACAAGTTCTTTTAAATCATGCTGTAAATCATGTTGAAACCCTAATTCCGGGTTATACTCACTTGCAACGGGCGCAACCGTTGAGTTTAGCTCACCATTTGATGGCTTATTTTCAGATGTTACAAAGAGATTGGCAAAGATTAGGGGAAATTTATCAACGTACTAATATTTCACCTTTAGGAAGTGGTGCTTTAGCGGGGACTACTTTCCCCATAGATCGTCATTACACTGCCTCCCTGCTTAATTTTGGCGGTGTATATGCCAATAGTTTGGATGGGGTGAGCGATCGAGATTTTGCGATCGAATTTCTCTGTGCTTCTAGCTTGATCATGGTACATTTAAGTCGTTTCAGCGAAGAAATTATTTTATGGGCTTCAGAAGAATTTAGTTTTGTTACCCTGAAAGATAATTGCTCCACTGGTTCGAGCATTATGCCTCAGAAAAAAAATCCCGATGTACCAGAACTAATTAGAGGTAAAACTGGACGAGTATTTGGTCATTTACAAGCTCTATTAGTAATCATGAAAGGATTGCCTTTGGCTTATAACAAAGACTTACAGGAAGATAAAGAAGCTATCTTTGATGGGGTAAATACCGTTAAAGGCTGCCTTGAAGCTATGACTATTTTATTAGCAGAAGGACTAGAATTTAAAGAACAACGTTTAGCCCAAGCAGTGGCTTCTGATTTTTCCAATGCCACAGATGTTGCTGATTATCTAGCGACAAAAGGTGTACCATTTCGAGAAGCTTATAATCTGGTAGGAAAAGTTGTTAAAACCAGTCTAGCAGCCGGTAAATTACTTAAGGATTTAACCCTAGAGGAATGGCAACAATTGCATCCTGCTTTTGAAGCCGACATTTATAAAGCGATTGCTCCTCAACAAGTTGTAGCTGCTCGTAATAGTTACGGTGGTACGGGTTTTGAGCAAGTAAGACAAGCTTTAGAAAATGCTAAATCTTTGTTGCACTCTGATTAAATAATTGATTTAGTAGTAGTCAGTAGTTAATAGTTAGTAGTTAGTAGTCAGTATTCGGCTAATCGCTAATTGCTAATCGCTAACTGCTAATCGCTAACTGCTAACTGCTAACTGCTAATCGCTAATTGCTAATCGCTAACTGCTAACTGCTAACTGCTAATCGCTAACTGCTAATCGCTAACTGCTAATTAATAATAAATGACGAATCGAACTTGGCAATTTTTTAGCACTGTTTTAAAAATTATTTTTCGCCATCCTCTCACTGGTGCTACTATCATTCCGATATTACCAGATGGCCAAATCGTCTTAGTACGAAGGAGAGATACCCAAAAGTGGAGTTTACCCGGAGGAATGGTTGATTGGGGAGAAGATTTGCCCACCACCATAAAAAGGGAATTAAAAGAAGAAACAGGTTTAGAACTCATTTCCATTGGGCGTTTAGTCGGCATTTATTCTTCACCAGATCGAGATCCTAGATTACACTCTATTACCGTCTCCGTAGAAGTTCAAGCTCAAGGTAATTTGGAAATAGAAGATACTGGAGAAATTACAGAAATACAAGCTTTTTACAAAAATGATTTACCATTAGGCCATCTCAGCCACGATCATGATAGACAACTACAAGACTATTTCCAAGGTATTACTACTATAGCCTAATGGTTGCTAAAAATAATGCCGTAAAATTAATGCTCTATAAAGTGCTAGAATCCAAACTTTGAGCTTCTCCTGGAGTAAGAGGTAAGTGAAGACCACATTCTTGTTTAAGTCCATGAAAACGAGTATCCCGTTCATTTTCATCATCAAGAGTGAGAGGGCGACTAGAATGCCAATCCCCCACAGAAACATAACCAAGATCGAAGAAAGGATGATAGGGTAAATCGTATTTAGTTAAATATTGATAAATATCCCGTGAATTCCAGTCTAAAATAGGTAAAATCTTATATTGATTACCTTGAAGGTTAACTCGGTTCAAATTTTGACGATGCTCTGTTTGATTACTACGCAATCCTGCTAACCATGCTTGGGCTTGAAGTTCTTGTAAAGCACGCTGCATTGGCTCAACTTTACGAATTTGATCGTATAAATTCAATGATTCTAAATCTTGATTATCCCAAAGACGGCCATACAATGATTCCATACGAGCGGGACTAAGAGAAGATTGATATACTTTAAGATTAAGATTAAGCCTTTGTGTGAGTTGTTGGGCAAATCTATAGGTTTCTGGGGGAAGATAACCGGTATCAACCCAAATTATAGGAATATCAGGAATAACAGAAGACACAAGATGAAGCATTACTGCTGCTTGAATACCAAAACTGGTACTCATTACTAAGCTATCTCCAAATGTCTGGGCAGCCCATTCCACAACTTGAGTAGGCGGAGCATCTTTGAGTTTATGGTTAACAGCTTGTATATCAATATCTATAATCTTATTTGTTTCTTGTTCTGAAATTCCAGTACGATTTGGTTGGTTTTTGTGATTATTGTTGGCAAAGTCGGAGTGAATCAGATTAAATTGTTGCATAGTTTAAACTTTCTCTATATTGATTAGATATATAGCAATCTTACTAAATAATTAATGAGAAATATCAAATTTTTAAATAGCTTACGGTCATATTTGAAAATTTAGTAACAATATAACTTTTCACTAGATTTGTTAGCTTCATTTTAACCAATAGATATTTATAATTAATTAATTATCTCATAACATTTTAGGTTGAAGCAAAATTAGGTTGAAAACAATTTACTTCATGCCAATGGCTATTATCACTAAGAGGATTATGACTATGGGATTGATAAAATTGATATTTTTCTCCATTAACACCAACTAATTTAGCTCCTGTTACATTAATATTAGTAATATCAGCCTCGCTTAAATTCGTACCAGTTAAATCCGATCCTTCCAAAGTTGCACCAGATAAATTAGCTTTATTAAAGTTTGCATCCTTTAAATCAGTCCAACGCATTCTTGCCTTTTCTAGGTTAGTTCCAACAAAACTTGCTCTGGCAAAATTGGAGTTGCTCATTCTTGCTTCGGTAAAATTAACTCCATCAAAATTTATTTCACTTAAATCTACTTCTTTTAACAAAGCTCGACTCAGATTAGCACCATGAAAGGAAGCACCATATAATGTAGAACAACTTAATCTTGCTTCGTAAAGATTTGCCCAGTTAAAGTTTACGCCATATAAATTTGCGTCTCGCAAATTAACTTTTTGTAAATTAGCTCCTATTAAATTAGCCTGTAATAAATCAGCCATTCTTAAGTTAACGTAGGATAAGTTCGCTCCTGCTAACTTAGTTCTATTGACGTTCGCCCCTGCCTAAAGGCGAGGGGATTCTTCATTCAACGAGTCTCCGT
>CAYPSO010000064.1:0-26605 GCA_964413275.1 uncultured bacterium
TTGTTCGTAGAAGACACCCATGAGTGCACTATAACAGCTTTTTAGGTTGGGGATATAGTATTCAGACAACCTTACCATTACCTTTATTTTACCTAAGTTGGGTCTTGGAAAAGTTTTGACTGAAGTTCAACCGAGCAATAGGCACACAGATTGCAACTAATTCTTAAGAAGACATTGAGTAAAAAAGTACTTCTCATTCTGCAACCGAATCGGATTGATAAGTTTTTCCAATACTTTTCCCTAGTCAAAAACATTAATAAACACTCTTTTTATTTTTTCAAGGTATAAGTACCAAGAGCTAGATATAACAAGCTTAGGAGTAAGCTAATGTGCGTTTAAATTGTGAATTTACTTGTTAGTAATTAATATCTTTCTCCCCTGCTCCACGGTCGTCACAAGCTTTGGAGGAAACCTCCAAAGACGCTACCTCCCCTGCTCGATCTTAAAAACCAAATTTAAATGATTAATAGCTTAATTTGTCGCCCTTGCAGAGAATCTTTAAAACTAGGGTAGTTTGCTGAGATGTCCTCTGAAATTATGGCAAAGATTTGGGCTGTCAAAACAAGAGAATAGCTATACCAAATCGATCTAAATTAAAGTCCCTAAAAAACGCAATTACTCCAGAATACATGAAGCAAACCTTACCAACTCAATACATTTTTGATATTCCAATCACATCTTTATATTTTGAACAACAAATTCTACTAATGTTACATTGGGCGCGAGCTAATGAAAGCAAAGTAGTTTGTTTGGCAAATGTCCATATGCTAATGGAAGCATATTGGAATCAAGATTTTGCTCACGTTTTAAGAAATGCCGATTTGGTTGCACCTGACGGAATGCCATTAGTATGGATGTTGCGGCTGATGGGTATATCCAATCAAAATCGCGTGGCTGGAATGGATGTCTTTATAAATTTATGTCAATTAGCTTCAATCTGTAACGTTAGTGTTTATTTCTTGGGTTCTCAGCCAAAAATTCTCGATCTGATGAAAAATAAACTAGAACTAGAATTTCCTGCTTTATCAATCGCAGGCATGGAATCTTTGCCTTTTCGTCCTTTAACAACAGAAGAAAATGAAGCTTTGATTAAAAAAGTTAATTACAGTGGCGCTGGATTGATTTTTGTTTGTCTGGGTTGTCCTAAACAGGAAAATTGGATATCCCAAAATAGAGGAAAAATTAATGGTGTAATGATTGGAGTTGGGGCAGTTTTTGCTGTTTATGTAGGTTGCCAAAAACGAGCTCCTCTTTTTATTAGAGAACTTGGTTTGGAATGGTTTTATCGTTTAATCCAAGAGCCACGTCGCCTGTGGAGACGCTACGGTACAACTATACCTCCTTTTATTTATCTAGCTATCAAGCAACTGATCAATCATTCTAAACTTAAGTTACGAAAAATCAAACAAAATTTAGCAGATGAAAATTTAACATTTGACGTAAACAATTTAGATATGAAATCATATAGCAAAATTGGAGAAATTTTAATTTATAATAAGTTGTTAACCAGATCGGCACTAGAAAAAGCGTTGTTAGAACAGAAAATATGTCCTGAGTTAAAAATTGGAGAAATTTTAGTTAATCAGAAATTAATGTCTCCAAAACTAGTCAATTTATATCTTGAATTACAAAATATAAAACTAGGACAGATAGCACTTAAAAAAAAGATTATTTCTGAAGCTAAATTAAAAAAAATTTTGGATTATCAAATTAATAATGGTGGAAAAATTGGCGAAATCATGGTCAACCAAAAGATTATTACCGATGAAAATTTAATGAATCTAATAATAGAGCAATATTTAATTAAAAACTTTGGCGTGTTTTTAATTCGGTAATTGGTGATTTTAACTAGAATAATTTTAAAAAGCGTAAAAAAAATAAATGTATAGTTTTTAGATTTTGTAGACTATAATATTTTATTTAAAAAAACAATGAGAATATTTTGAACTATTCAGTTATAAATATGCTAATTAATTTAGTTAAAAAACTATGAAAAGTGAAAAGAATGTTGTGCAATATCCCCGTCACGGATGTATTTGCGATTTATTTCAAGCACAGGTAATACAACAACCACATCGAGTTGCCATCGCTTTACCCGATCTAGAACAAAACACGATCTATCAATTAACCTATCAGGAACTTGATCGCCGCGCCAATATTTTAGCTGGTATTTTGCAGGAGCGAAATATACAGCCTGGAACTTTTATTACCTTGATGATGAACAGATCGATTGAATCGATTGTTGCTATCTTAGGTATCCTAAAAGCAGGTGCAGTTTATGTACCTCTAGATCCGTCTTATCCCTCAGAACGCTTGGAATGGATGTTAGAAGATTCTCAGTCCCCCATTATTCTTACTCAATCAGAACTTATTGTTAGTCTTCCTCCTCATTCAGCACAGATTATTTGTTTAGAGCGAAATTGGGGTCAAGATTTAAAATTAGATAAACCATTAAATGTGATCGCTTTAGAGTCTACCAGTCTTGCTTATATTAATTACACATCAGGTTCTACAGGTAAACCAAAAGGAGTAGAAGTTACCCATCGTGGTGTAGTTAGATTGGTATTTGGCACTGATTTTACCCCCTTAGATGGCAACCAAACTTTATTGCAACTTGCGCCAATTTCTTTCGATGCTGCCACTTTAGAAATTTGGGGAGCATTGTTACATGGAGGTTGTTGTGTATTGTATCCCGATAATGGGCTACCAGATCCGCAAACTTTAGGAAGAGTTATTCAAGAGTATGGCGTAACTACCATATGGCTGACGGCGGCTTTATTTAATACTTTAATTAGTGAAGCCCCAGAATGTCTACAAGGTGTCAGAGAAATACTTACAGGTGGTGAAGCTTTATCGGTATCTCACATTAAAAAAGCGCAACAATTACTACCTAATACTCAGTTCGTTAATGGTTATGGTCCAACTGAAAGTACAACTTTTACCTGTTGTTATCGTATACCCAATCCTTTAGATGATAATCTGACTTCGATTCCCATTGGCAAAGCGATCGCTAATACTGAAGTTTATATCTTAGATGATAATTTACAATTAGTACCTATTGGGGAAACAGGAGAATTATATATTGGTGGAGATGGGTTAGCACGAGGCTATCTCAATCGCCCTGATTTAACTGCTAAAAGATTTATTCCTCATCCTTTTAGCGAAGAGCCTGAAGCAAAATTATATAGAACAGGGGATAAAGTACGTTATTTACTAGATGGCAATATTGAATTTGTTGGGCGTTTGGATGATCAAGTTAAGCTGAGAGGCTATCGCATCGAACTGGGTGAAATTGAAACGGCTTTAATTGAACACGATCTTGTTAGAGAAGCTATAGTTATTTGTCGAGAAGATACCCCAAATAACAAGTATTTAGTCGGTTATATTACGGTAGTAGGAGCATTAGCACCAAATACTGAAGAATTAAAAGCATATTTATCTTCAAAATTACCACGATACATGGTGCCAAAAACCATTATGATAATTGAGAAAATTCCTCTTACAGCTAATGGCAAAGTAGATCGTAAAGCTTTACCAATACCCCAACAGAAATCTAAGCAAATAGTTGCTGCGACAACAGACATCGAACAAAAACTAACTCAAATTTGGAGTGAAGTTTTAGGATTGCAACGAGTAGGTATTGAAGACAATTTTTTCGATTTAGGTGGTACATCTTTAC
Organism: uncultured bacterium; assembly: GCA_964413275.1. GTDB lineage: Bacteria > Cyanobacteriota > Cyanobacteriia > Cyanobacteriales > JAABRE01 > JAABRE01. Next base: position 3,680 of record CAYPSO010000064.1, read on the forward strand.
TGGGATTGCAATTAATTGCTCGACTTCAAAAAAGCTTTGGGGTAGAGTTACGAGCGGTTAAACTGTATCAATATCCTAATATTAAAAAATTAGCTACTTATTTAACACAGCGATCGCTACAAGAAAAAATTCAGCTACAGCAAAACCTTTCTGATTCGACCAAAATTTCTAAAGGGATTGCTATTATCGGCATGGTGGGTAGATTTCCTGGTGCTAATAATGTCGATCAATTTTGGGATAATCTCTGTCACGGCAGAGAAACTAATACCTTTTTTAGCCAAAACCAAATCGATCCTAGTATAGATAGAGAACTCTTGACAAACCCTAACTATATTCGTGCAAGAGGAATTATTGAAGGGGCAGAATTATTCGATGCTAGCTTTTTCAATATTTCCCCCAGAGAAGCCGAAGTCATGGATCCCCAAGCAAGGGTGTTTCTAGAACTTGCTTACGAAGCTTTGGAAAATGCGGGATATACAGCCGAAGCGTTTCCAGGTAAAATTGGCTTATATGCAGGTTCAGGACAGAATACTTATTTTGAAAATCATCTTGGTGGCAGAAGCGAAATAATTGATCGCTTGGGTGCTTTTCAGACAATGTTAGCTAATGAAAAAGACTTTGTTACTACTCGTATTTCTTATAAACTTAATTTAACTGGACCTAGTATCAGTATCAATACCGCTTGTTCGACTTCTTTGGTGGCAATAATTCAAGCTTTTGATGGGTTGAGAAGTGGTAAGTGCGACATGGCATTAGCAGGGGGAATTTCCATTACTACGCCCCAAAATCGGGGTTATTTGTACGAAGAAGGCGGAATATTATCCCCCGATGGCCATTGTCGTCCTTTTGACGCTAATGGTAATGGTACTTTATTCAATAATGGGGCGGGAATTGTTGTCTTAAAAAGAGTTGAAGAAGCTCTTAATGATGGCGATCGCATTTATGCCGTAATTCGCGGAGTTGGCATGAATAACGATGGTTCCGACAAAGTTAGTTTTACCGCACCCAGTGTTAACGGGCAAAGAAACGCTATTTTAGAGGCGCAACTTAGTGCGGGAATCGACCCAGAAACCATTGACTATATTGAAACCCATGGTACGGCTACCCATTTAGGAGATCCGATCGAATTAGAAGCATTGACTCAAGCTTTTCGTACTCAAACTGATCATAGAGGATTTTGTGCTATTGGTTCGGTAAAAAGTAATGTCGGGCATTTAGTAGCAGCAGCAGGAGTAGCAGGAGTAATTAAAACCGCTTTAGCTTTATATAACCAGAAAATTCCTCCTAGTCTTAACTTTGAGTCTCCCAATCCAGAAATTGACTTTGATAATAGTCCTTTTTATGTCAATACCAAGCTAGTTGACTGGAAAAAGAATGGTAATCCTCGTCGTGCTGGAGTTAGCTCTTTTGGAGTCGGCGGAACAAATGCTCACATCATTTTGGAAGAAGCATCTTTAGAAAGTCAAAAGTCACAAGTCAAAAGTCACAAGGAATCCTGGCAATTATTAATTCTTTCGGCGAAGACTGAAACTGCGCTTCAGCAGAAAACAGAACAACTAAAAAATTATCTGCAACAACACCCAGAGACAAATTTGGCAGATGTGGCTTATACGCTGCAGCAGGGAAGACAGGTATTTAATTATCGGCGGTTTGTAGTCTGTCAGCAGGAGGAAGGTATAATGGCACTAGAAACTTTACCTCCAACTCAGACTGCCACTCGTCAGACAGACAAACGCAACCCCGAAATAGTATTTATGTTCCCAGGGCAGGGTTCGCAGTATGTAAATATGGGAGCGAATTTTTATCGAGACGAACCCGTATTTCGTAGTGTAGTCGATCGCTGCGCGCAAATTCTCCAGTCCTTTTTAGATATAGATTTACGAGAAATTCTGTATCCCAAACAACAAAATGAAGAATCGGCAGCTTTACTCAAACAAACAGTATATACTCAACCAGCCCTCTTTACTATTGAATATGCATTGGCACAACTATGGATTAGTTGGGGAATCGAACCAGTAGCAACCATTGGACATAGTATTGGTGAGTTTGTTTCGGCAACTCTAGCAGGAGTATTTTCTTTAGAAGATGCCCTGAAGCTAGTAGCAACTAGAGGCAAAATGATGTGGGATTTGCCACCAGGGGCGATGCTTTCAGTCAGGATGTCTGCCACAGAAGTAGAACCGTTGTTAACTGAAGATTTAGCGATCGCAGCAATTAATGGACCTTCTTTATGTGTTGTCTCTGGTTTAAATGAACAAGTTGCTAAACTGCAACAAGAATTAGAAGCTAAAGAAATCCTATGCAAACCCTTACATACTTCTCATGCTTTCCATTCTCCGATGATGGATGCGATTGTAGAACCTTTTGCCGAAGTCGTTCGCACAGTTAAACTATCTGCTCCACAAATTCCTTTCATTTCCACTGTTACCGCCGATTGGATTACCGAGTCTCAAGCGACAGATTCGCTGTATTGGGCAAGTCATTTAAGAGCGACAGTTAAATTTGCTGAAGGCGTAAAAACCTTGTGGCAACAACCAGAACGAGTCCTTTTAGAAGTTGGTCCTCGTACTACTGCTGCTACCTTGGCGAGACAACAAGCGAAGGATTTAAAACAACAAATTGCCATTTCTTGTTTAGGTAGTAAAGCCGAAGACGACTCAGAATGGTTTGCCCTCATGCAGGCTATAGGACAACTGTGGCTATCGGGCGCATCTCTTGACTGGCAGGGTTTTTATGCTGACGAAAAACGTTATCGTCTGCCTTTACCAACCTATCCTTTTGAACGACAACGTTATTGGATCGATCCTTTACCAAGCAACAGGGAACAAAATAATTATGAATTAGGAATGATCAACGATTCATCATTCATCCCTCATCCTTCATCATTAACAAAAGAATTAACTATTTATATGTCAGACCGTCAACAAACTCTTATACCAATTTTAAAAGAAGTCTTAGAAAGAACCTCTGGTTTAGAACTCGCCGATGTGAGTAGCGATATTACTTTTTTAGAGATGGGATTAGATTCACTTTCTCTAACTCAAGTCGCGATCGCTCTTAAGAAAAAGTTTAAAGTCAAAATTGCTTTTCGTAACTTATTAGAAGACTATCCCAATTTAGATACCTTAGCAGAATATTTCGATAAAACTTTACCAGTAGACGCACTACCTGCACCAGTAGCAGTAGAAGGTACTCCCTCTCAACCTTCTGTTTCACCTACGCCAGTAACGATTATGAATCCATCTTCCCAACCTACTAATGGCAGTAACGGTAATGGTAGCTATGAAAACAAACCTCAAATAATGGTTAATCCTGGCAATACAAGTGGACTGGAAGCTGTAGTTGCTCAACAACTACAGATTATGACTGCTCAGTTAGAACTACTACGTCAGGGCAGTACAACAGTTACACCTACACCTCCTACTATTGCTCAACAACCCACCAGCGTCAATACATCAGCTACTGTTACTTCTACTTCTGTTGTTTCTTCCACTAAAACTACTTCAGAACCAGCCAAACCGCAAAAAATACATGGTCCTGGTGCAAAAATTCAGAAAGCGCAAGATACCACTTTAAATCCCGAACAACAACAGGCTTTAGAGCGTTTTGTGGCTCGTTACACTGCTAAAACTCAAGAATCAAAACAACAAACTCAAGAACATCGCCCATATTTATCCGATCCTCGTACCGTTTCTGGTTTTAGTCCTTTGCTAAAAGAAATGGTTTATCCCATTGTTACAGATCGCTCTGCTGGTTCTCGTCTTTGGGATGTAGACGGAAATGAATATGTCGATCTTACCAATGGATTTGGCTTAAATTTCTTTGGTTGGTCGCCAGAATTTGTCAAAGAAGCTGTTATTGCTCAAATGGATAAGGGGATTGAAATTGGACCTCAAACTCCTTTAGCAGGTAGAGTTGCCAAAATGGTGAGGGAATTTACAGGCATGGAACGAGTTGCTTTCTGTAATACAGGATCAGAAGCAGTAATGGCAGCTTTACGTCTGGCTCGTACTGTCACTGGGCGTAATACAGTAGCGATTTTTAATGGTGGCTATCATGGTACATTTGATGAAGTGATTGTTCGTAGCGGTGCTAATCTTAAATCTTTACCTGCTGCACCTGGAATTATGGCTTCCATGTTTGAGAATATTTTGGTATTAGATTACGGTACTGATGAATCGTTAGAAATCCTACGTAACCAAGCCGACGATCTAGCAGCCATTATGGTCGAACCGGTCCAAAGTCGCAAACCAGGATTACAACCAGTAGAATTTTTACGAGCTATACGAGAATTAACTGAAAAATCGGAAACCGCATTTATTTTTGACGAAGTAGTCACGGGATTCCGTGTTCACCCAGGGGGCGCACAAGCTTACTTTAATATTCGCGCAGATTTAGCTACTTACGGCAAAGTTGTGGGTGGTGGCATACCCATCGGTATCGTGGCAGGAAAAACAGAATACATGGATGCTTTAGATGGAGGTTTCTGGCAATATGGGGATAATTCCATTCCTGAAGTGGGTGTGACTTTCTTTGCAGGGACTTTTGTTCGTCATCCAATGGCACTAGCAGCAGCCGAAGCTGTATTACTGAAACTAAAAGAAGGCGGTGCAGATTTACAGCAATCTCTTAGTGTTAAAGTCGAGAAATTTGTCAAACACTTGAGGCAACATTTTGAGCGCGTCGGCGCACCAATTAATATCGACTATTTTAGTTCTTTCTTCTACGTCACCTATCCTCATGAAGTAACTTACGGCAGTTTGTTGTTTTATTTATTGCGAGAAAAAGGCGTGCATATTTGGGAATATCGTCCTTGTTTTTTCACTCTGGCACATACCGATGAAGATATTGAGTTTGTCACCAGAGCATTTAAAGATAGCGTTGCAGAATTACAATCAGCAGGTTTTATATCTGGAAAAGTAGCAACTTCTTCTATTAAGAAGAATGAAAAAATTGACCGTAATCAGCCTCCTCAACCAGGTGCACGTTTGGGTCGAGATACAGAAGGTAATCCAGCATGGTATATCCCTGATCCAGAAAGACCTGGTAAGTATTTACAGATTGCAAGTTTTTCATGAAAGTAAAACGTAATTTTTGTTCTTCAAAATTTTTATTTATAATGTTTTGAAGGTTTTATAAAATCTTAATTTTATTCTCTTGGATTTTTCTCAAAAATGATGCTATCAATTTCTCTGCCCAAACCCATTATTGTTAATCAAACAAGAGATTTTATAGAAAAAAAAGCTATGCAATCCGCAATGAAACTTAAAAAAAAAATTAGACAAATTCTGAAAACGACACCTCTAATTTCAGATTATTATGATTATTATTGGTTGTTTCCTAGATGTGCCAACTTATTTCGGGGAGTTTATTCATCTTTCTCTGAGGCACTTGAAGACATTCCTCACGGTATAGGAAAATCTTATGATGGTATTCGAAATTTTCAACAAATAGATGTTGAAGCAGAAACTATAGAACTTGAAACAATCGATCCTGATGATTACTATTTATTGAAACCATTACAAAAGGCATTTCTAGATAGTTTTACCCTATTTGATTTGGGTGGTAATAAAGGTAAAGCATACTACTCTTACAAGAAATATATTGCTTACCCTGAGTCTTTGCGATGGATTGTTTGCGAATTACCTGGTGCTGTTGAAATTGGCAAAAGCTTAAAAAAAGCACTTAATAGCCAAAATTTATTTTTTACAACTGATTTTTACCAGGCGGAGCAAGCTGATATTTTGCTAACATCTGGTACACTTCAATATCTACAACCTTCTTTATCGGAACTACTCAGCCAGTTGAAAAGCAAACCTCTTCACATAATAGTTAATCGTGTTCCTTTTTATGAAGGTGAAGAATATGTAACCTTGCAAAATTTTATTGATACCTATGTTCCATATAAAATACAAAATCGAACTCAGTTTATTAATTCTATGAATAAGCTAGGTTATGAATTGATTGATACTTGGCAAAAAGACAGAGTTGTCAATATTCCTTTTCATCCTGAGTGTTTTGTTAATGCTTATTACGGTTTTTATTTAAAACTTAAATTTTAAACATATTTTTAACTTAGAATCAGCTATGAGTTCAGTTTTTAGAGATTTAGATTCTTTGAATCCCACATCTGTTGATTTCGATCCTTTTGCAGATGGAGAGTTATTATTGACTGCTCCAGCAACAGATGCTCAGAAAGAAATTTGGGCATCAGTGCAAATGGGTAGTGATGCTAACTGTGCTTACAATGAATCAGTATCACTAGCTTTGACTGGTAAGCCTAATATAGATTGCTTACGTTTAGCCTTTCAAGAATTAATCCAAAGACACGAAGCATTAAGAATTACCTTGAGTCCAAATGGCAATCATCTTTGTATTAATGATGCACTAACAATAAATATCCCTTTAATAGATTTGTCTGAACTGGATCAGCAAAAAAAACAACAGCAGATCAATAGCTTACGAAGACAGTCGGTAGAAACCCCATTTGATCTTGAACATGGACCTCTCTTTCGAGTTCAAATTTTACGGTTGCAACTCCAAGAACACTTAATTATTTTAAGCGCGCATCATATTATTTGCGATGGTTGGTCTTGGGGGGTTATAGTTTCTGAAATAGGCAAATTATATTCTGCTTTGCTGAGTGGTAATTTGCCTGAGTTAGAGCAAGCTGAGCGTTTTAGTAATTATGCACTGATACTTGAGGAAGCATCGAATAGTAAAGAAACTTTGGCAATCGAGCAATATTGGTTACAGCAGTTTGCTAATTCGATTCCATTATTAGATTTACCTAATGATAAACCTAGACCTCCTTTTCGTACATTCAATTCACATTGTATAAACGAAAAACTAGATTTAGCTTTAATTTCTAATTTGAAAGAACTAGGTTTGGCTAAGGGGTGTAGCCTGATGACAACACTTCTATCAAGTTTTGAAATTTTTCTTCATCGTCTAACTAATCAAGAAGATTTGGTTGTTGGAATACCGTCAGCCGGACAAGCAGCAACTGGTATGTATAACCTCGTAGGTCATTGTGTTAATCTTCTGCCACTTCGGACTCAAATCAATCCCGAGCAAACATTTTTAGGTTATTTAAAAACGCGTAAATTAAAAATCTTAGATGCTTATGATTATCAACAGTTTACCTTTGGCAATTTAGTTCAAAAACTAAATTTACCTAGAGACTCTAGTCGAATTCCGCTAGTATCTGTAATCTTTAACATCGATCAAGGACTAGAAGGAGAGCAACTCTTTTTTGAAGGCTTGGAAGCAAAATTTATTTCTAATCCACGTACTAGCGAAAATTTTGAATTAGCAGTCAACTTGACTGAGTTTAAAGATAGGTTCATACTGGAATGGGAATATAATACAAATTTATTTACAGAGGATACCGCCACACGCCATATTGCAGCTTTTAAAACTCTTTTATCTGGAATTGTCGAAAACCCACAACAACAAATTTCAGAGTTACCATTTTTACCAACAGCAGATTGGCAGAAAATTCAGCAGTGGAATTCAAATGAAATTGAATATCCCAAAGAAAAAACAATCAACGAATTGTTTGTCGAGCGAGTTCAGAAGTCTCCAAATGCTGTGGCAGTTGTTTTTCAAGATCAAGCATTAACTTATGGACAACTCAATCAAAAAGCTAATCAGTTGGCTAATTATTTGAAGTCTTGCGGAGTTGATCAAGACCACTTGGTTGGTATTTGCCTTAAACGCTCTCTAGAAATGGCGATCGCGCTTTTAGGGATATTGAAAGCCGGTGCAGCTTATGTTCCACTAGATACTGATTACCCTGTGGACAGATTGGAATTTATGATGCAGGACTCGCAGATTCAGGTGCTGCTAACTAGTGAAAGTCTAAAAGATATTATACCTACTTCCGATCTCGCTGTCATTTGCTTGGATAGCGATTGGTTAGAAATCGCAGAGTTTAGTTCAGAAAATCCACATCGCGAGGCAACCCCAGAAAATCTAGCTTATGTCATCTATACCTCTGGTTCAACCGGAACTCCAAAAGGAGTTTTGATAGAACATAAGGGGCTGGTGAATCATTGCTGGGCGATGGCTCAAGAGTTTGAGCTGTCAGAAGGCGATCGCGTCCTTCAATTTGCCTCAATTAGCTTCGACATTTCGGTAGAGGAAATTTTTCCGACTTGGATTATGGGCGCAACCCTCATTTTACGACCTGATGAAATTGTTGCTTCCATTCCAGACTTTTTACAATTTGTTGACCAATCGAAAATCACAGTTCTTGATCTACCTACTGCTTACTGGCACACTTGGATGAGTCAGGTTGACATATTAGATAAAGTAATACCCAATACTGTTCGTTTAGTGATTATAGGTGGAGAAAAAGCATCCGCTACAGCATATGAAACCTGGGTGAAATTCGCAGGAGAAAGTTGTCGTTGGCTCAACACCTATGGTCCCACTGAAACAACTGTTACAGCAACGCTTTACGATCCCAAAACTTCACCTGCTCAAAACATTTCGGCGGATATTCCTATTGGAAAGCCAATCGCTAATGCTGAGGTTTATGTCCTTGATCGTTATGGTCAGCCTGTAACGATTGGTACACCTGGAGAACTATTTATTGGTGGTGTTGGTGTCACAAGAGGCTATCTCAACCAACCAGAACTCACCGAGGAACGATTTATCCGCGATCCATTTAGTAATCATCATGCAGCACGGCTTTATCGAACTGGTGATAGAGTCCGCTATCTACCGGACGGAAACTTAGTCTTCTTAGGACGTACCGATAACCAAGTTAAGATTCGTGGTTTTCGGATTGAGTTAGGAGAAATCGAGGTTGCAATGATGCGCCACCCGAATGTGTTGCAAGCTATCGCTATTGTAAGAGAGGAGTCAGCGGAAGATAAGCGTCTGATAGGTTACGTAGTTGCGCAAGGTTCTCCAGAAAATCTGATTGCCGATCTGCGTCAGGCATTAAAACAAGAACTACCAGAGTATATGGTTCCCGTAGGATGGGCAATTTTAGAAACGCTGCCTTTGATGCCAAACGGCAAAGTAGATCTGAAAGCACTGCCAACTCCAGATTACTCCTTGAGCAGATTAACAAGTGAGTTTGTCCCCCCTAAAACTGAAACAGAAATTCAAGTTTCCCGCATTTGGGCTGAGGTACTTAAGTTTGACAAAGTAAGCACTAATAATAACTTCTTTGAATTAGGTGGACATTCTTTATTGGCAGCTCAGGTCATCGCACGTCTTCGCAAGACATTTAATCTAGAAATTTCCTTACGCAATTTATTTGAGAATTCAACAATTCGGGGTTTGGCAGAACAGATTGATACTCTTCAGTGGGCTATAGAGAGTAGTGGTACTCAAGCAAACTCTGGTGTTGATGAGGATTACGAAGAAGGAGAACTATGAAACCATTAAATGAACTTTTAGCAGAGCTTCGCCAGCGTAATGTTCGACTGTGGCTTGAAGGCGAACGATTACGATACAAAGCTCCGAAGGATGCTTTGACACCAGAGTTGTTGGCAGAAGTTAAATCCCAAAAATCTGAAATCATTGCTTTTTTGAAAAATGTGCAGGCTTCTGCAAATTCCAATCGTCCGTCATTAATACCAATTTCAAAACAAGCCGAGAGTTTTCCGCTTTCTTTGGCTCAACAAAGGTTGTGGAATTTATATCAGCTCGATCCTAGCTCTGGTGCCTACAATATGCCTATGGCATATCGCTTGATAGGTTCGGTTGATTTCCCTTTGTTGCAGCAAAGTTTTTCTGCTGTGTGTCAACGCCAAAAAATCTTATGTTTTAGGTTCCAGGTGCTTGATGGACATCCGCATCAAATTATAGACCAAAAATTAGAACCAGAAATACAACTTATCGACTTAAAGCATATTCCCTCAGAACTCAAGGAAACTGAAGCTAGGAAGAGAGCAAATGATGAAGCATTTAAACCTTTTGATCTAGAAAAAGGTCCTCTTGTTCGCCTGATAATTTTTCGTCTGGAGCCAGAAATGAGCATAATGCTCACCAATTTGCACGCGATTATTTGTGATGGGTCTAGCTCAGATATCTTTTTACAAGATTTGATTGCTTTTTACCGAGCTTTTGCCACTGACAATCCCGTATCCCTTTCTCCCTTGTCAATTCAGTATTCAGATTACGCACATTGGCAACAGCAATGGTTGCAAGGAAGTGTTTATGAGAGTCAATTAAACTACTGGAAAGAAAAGTTTAGAGAAGAAGTATCATTGCTGACACTGCCGACGGACCGTCCTCGCCCTTTCATATCAAGCGGAACAGGAGAACGCTGCTATCAGATTCTGCCTAAGTCATTAAATGAAGCACTTAATGCACTGAGCCAGCAGTGTGGAGTTACTCTATTTATGTTGCTTCTAACTGCCTTTAAAATTCTTTTGTACCGTTATTCACAGAAAAATGACATTCTTGTTAGCTTTGCGAGTGCAGGTCGCAGCCAAGTAGAAGTTGAACAACTGGTGGGACTATTTAGCAACACTTTACCTTTGAGGACTAATCCATCGGGAACTTTATCTTTTCGCGACTTCCTCGAACAGATTCAAAAGGCAACCCTTGAAGCTTTTTCAAATCAAGATATTCCCTTTGATCGGTTAATTACTGAACTACCAGTTACAGCTAATCAAAAACGTTCGCCATTTCTCCAAATTACTTATGCTCTAAATCCACCTTGGAAAGGAGAACAAGGTGGATTCACGGACATCTTACCAGGTTTACAGGTACAGTCTCTATTTGGCTATGTTCATAGTGGCCGTCTCCCATACGATTTAACTTTAGTAATGCGTGAAACTCCAACTGGACTTCGTACTATTTTTGAATATGATACGGATTTGTTTGATGGAACAACTGTTAAGCGTATGATTGGGCATTTTCAAACTCTTTTGGAAGGGATTGTGGCAAATCCAGATCAACGAATTTCAGATTTCAAATTGTTAACAGTAGCAGAGGAGCAACAACTCTTAGTTGAGTGGAATAAAACGAACACTATATATTTTCAAAACGCTTCTATTCCAGAAGTTTTTGAAGCACAAGTTGCTGCCAACCCAGAAGCGATCGCTATAGTTTCAAAAGAAGTTTCGTTGACGTATGGTGACCTTAATCAAAGATCTAATCAGTTGGCTCATTTTTTACGACAACTTGGTCTGACAACAGAAATGCCTGTTGGTATCTACCTAGATAAATCTCCTGCTGTTTTGGTAGCTATTCTTGGAATATTGAAAGCTGGAGGCTCTTATATTCCATTAGATCCTTGCAACTCGATTGAATACTTGCTCAATATTTTAGAAGATACTCAAGCACAATTTGTCCTAACCCAACAATCTTTAGCTACCGATCTATCTAATGTCTCTGCCAAAATAATCTACTTAGATACAGAAGAGCCAATACTTCAGAAGCAAAGTTACAAGAATCTTTCTCTCTCTGCTACCTCTAATACTGTTGCCTGTATTATTTATCCTAAAAAGAACAATAATTCATTACTAGGTATTTGTATAACCCACCAAAGTATAGTGCAATTAGTTAAAAGTAATCGACAATGGAAATTAGAAGCAGATACAATAATTCTTCACAGAGATTCTATTGCATCAGAAATTGCCTTTTTTGAACTTTTCGGAGCATTGCTAAATGGTGGTACAACGGTTATTGCTCCTTCTGAAATTTCAGCAACACAGATCAGTGAGCTTGTTCAGACCTACCAAGTTAACACCCTGTGGTTACCAACACGTCTTTTTCACCAATTAGTTAATGGTTATCTAGATTATTTTAAATCAGTTAGGATCTTACTAATAGGGGGAGATATTCTCTCGATTGCCTGCACTCAAAAACTACTAAAGGTTCTTCCCAATTGCACTTTGATTAATACCTTTGGTTTACCAGAAAATACTGGTTTTACTTGTAGCTATACTCTAAAATCTCCTTTACCAAGGGATGTTCTTTCTTTTATAGGTATTCCCGTAGATAATACTCAAGTTTATGTCCTCGATTCTTATCAACAGCCTGTTCCAGTAGGTACGGTAGGAGAATTTTATGTTACAGGAGAAGGGTTAGCAAAAGGTTATTGTCATCGTCCTGAACTCAATGCAAATCAATTCGTTTTAAATCCTTTTAACCCTGATTCTGATGCTCGACTCTTCAGAACTGGACAATTTGTGCGTTATTTACCTGATGGCAATCTTGCTCATGCTCAAGTACCAAACGTCTCAGGAATTATATTAGAAACTGAAATTAATACTTATAATTTAACGCTTGCCTTACACCAACATCCCAAGATTCTTGAAACTGTGGTAGTTATAGGAGAAGATTTATCTTTTGGTAAAAACTATGTTGCTTACATTGTTCCAACTGGTTTGCAAACTCTTGATACTAATGAACTAAGAGATTTTTTGAAGCAACAAGGTATTATTACTCAACAGCTTTTCATCGTGTTTGTATTTCTTTCTACCTTACCTATCACTTCCCAAGGTAAAGTAGACTATCAAGCACTTCCAATTCCAGATTTTAGTAGTCACGCTGCAGAAAAAAATGCAGTTGCTCCACAAAACGATATTGAAAAGAAACTGGTTTCGATTTGGGAAGAGATTTTGATAACTCGGCAAATTAGTATTCAAGATAACTACTTTGAATTAGGAGGCAATTCCATACAGGCAGTACAATTATTTTCTTGTATAGAACAAGTCTTTGGAAAAAAGTTACCACTATCTATTCTGTTTCAAGCACCTACTATTGAAAAGCTGGCTAAAATTCTTACCCAAGAACAAGATTTAGTATCATGGTCTTCTCTAGTATCTATTCAACCAAATGGAACTAAGCTTCCGTTCTTTTGTGTTCACGGTATTGGTGGTGATGTTATTAGCTTTTATAACTTGTCACATCATTTAGACCATAATCAACCATTATATGGGTTACAAGCACGGGGTCTAAATGGAGAGCAAGAACCTTTTACTGTAATGGAAGATATGGCAGCGTATTATATTGAGGAGATACGTACAGTTCAACCAGAGGGACCGTATTTTCTGGGAGGATTATCTTCGGGAGGTATTATTGCTTTTGAAATGGCTCGGCAACTTCGGTCTCAAGGTCAGAGGGTAAATTTATTAGTATTGTTTGATAGTTTAGGTCCAAAATACTATGAGCCATTGTCATTTCGTAATTGGTTTATTCGTCATACAAGTAATTTCCTCAAAGCTAAACAAGAAGATAGACTAGAATACTTATTGGGAGGATTAAAGTCATGGAATAATAGACTAAAAAACTTATTGTCTCGCATCTTAAATCAAAATTATGGTAATTCGAGATCAACATCGCATTTAGATAAACAAGTCAAGCTGATTGCTATTAGGGCAAGCAACGGTGAAGAATTTTATTTAAGAGATTCTGGTGTTTTGTCTGCTACAGAGCAGGCTATCCGTAATTATAAGCCCCAGCCATATCACGGGAAGTACTTAATGCTTCGTAGTCAAGAAAAATCATGGTGGTCAGCTACTGATCATGATTTGGGATGGGGTAATTTACTTGACAATAAAGAATCAGAAATTTATGAACCTCCGGGACATCATTACAATATGTTTGTTGAACCAAACGTAAAAATAATCGCCAAAAAATTAAAAACGTGCTTCGACCATAATCAGTAATATTCAATTTTAAAAAATAACTTTGATTCTAAAATCATAGAAAAAACCTATATGGCTAGACATCTCAAACCATTAATGTCTCTTCGAGGTGTAGCTGCTGTAATGATTTTGCTGCACCATTCTCTAGACTTTGTTACCCGTAACTTGGGTAACTCCCTCGCATTGTACACACAGGTTTTTAAAACTAGTTATTTGTGGGTTGACTTTTTTTTTATTCTCAGCGGTTTTATTTTAACTCATCTGTATTGGCCTGTTTTTTTAAACAACGTAGATTCGCATTCATATCGTTCCTTTCTGTTCTCTCGTTTTTCCAGACTTTATCCCTTACACATCTTCATGCTGACACTTTTTTTGTGTGTTGAGCTACTCAAACTATTCATTCCTATTTCTAATGTTGAGCCATTTACCGGCAGTAAAAGTTTTGCGGGACTTTTTACGAATTTATTTTTACTCCAAGCCATTGATTTTAATGCTCCTCCTCTTTTTGAAGGAACGACTTATTGGAATGAACCTGCTTGGGCAATTAGTGTTCAGTGGCTGACATATTTGGTTTTACCCTTTTTGATCACTTTTCTTTATAAAAAAAAACGTATTTTTGATTTAGCAATTTATTTTACTACTTGGTATTTATTATTTATTGTCGTTAAATCAACAGATGGTAGCCTAAATCTTCTAGGATTACCTTCCCTTACAAGATGTATCTTAGAGTGTGTGATGGGAATAGTAATATGTAAGACTTATCAAAAATATATTTTGACAAATCATAGGAATTTAAGTATCAATTTATGCTTATTTATTTCCATCTTATGGGTTTTTTTAGGAATGCATTATCATTGGAATGATTTATTAGTTATCCCCGCCTTTTGTTTTTTGATTTTGACTGCCGCGCTCAAAAACGAATCAGATGATAATTATATAGCAGTAGCTCTTAATTCTCGTTTTATGATTTATCTAGGTAAAATATCCTTTGCAATTTACATGGTTCATTGGTTTATTCAGGAATTATATTATAAAATATGGAAGTTAATATTTAAAGTAAATTTTGACTTGGGCAGTAACTTAAATAGCTATGAATCTATTATTATTTTGATTACGTATGTTTTAATAGTTTTACTTAGTGCAATTTTAGCTTACATATACATAGAAAAACCCATGCAAAATTTTCTTAAAAATTCAGATTTTGCCAAAATTAATATTTATAACTATCCAAAATGATATCAAAAAATAAAGATTAAATTCACAATATATTTTGAATCAAGTATTTTTTGTCCGACATTTAAACAGATAACATATTGATTGAAAATTCAGATTTATGAAATCAAATAATTTATTGCAGAAAGCTATTCGTAAAATATTTTATTCCTTATATTTTCACATCAAATATAGGATGACTCCTAAGCCTGGAGATTTATTTGAAATACTTAAATCTGACTCCATAAAAAATATTTTGTGTATTATTGCTCATCCTGATGATGAAACCGGTTGTTCGGGTTTAATTGCTGCTTCGGTTCACTTGGGGATAGAAGTATCCATTCTATGTATGACAAGAGGTGAAGGTGGAGACCGGGGTATATTTAGCAAAGAACAAATTGGAACAGTTAGAGAAAATGAGCTTCTGAATGCGTGTAAAGTTCTCAACGTGAAAAATTTGTGGTTTATGGGTTACAAAGATCCAGAACCTGAGAATTCAGGACTTGCAGCTCCTAAATATGATTCAGATCAACTGACTCAGGAACTGACAAGAAACATCAAAGAGTCTAAAGCTGATATAGTTGTCACCCATGGCAGTATTGGCGAATATGGACATCCCGCACACATTTGTCTTAATATTTATGTCCGTAAAGCTGTCAGAGAAATTAATGATGAGCGTATTATTTTATTAACTATGAGTCCTTGGGATCCGAGTCATCCAATGCAAGACATGATTAACCGATATGATTATCCTTCTTTTCAACTAAATAGCTCTTTATTTTATGAAAAACGTTTAAAAGCTTTAATGTGTCACCAAACTCAATTGAATTTATTCAAAAAATATTGTGGTGGAAATTTGAAAAAATTAATCAAGCTTAGTACAGTTGAGAGATACTCTCAAGTAAGCCAATAAACATTATATATATATTTTAAAAACTTTTATGTTTAAATTTTTATCTCAATTTTTATATCTTCTTAAAGATAAGAAAAAATTGCTTGCACTTATAATTGTACTGTTCTTATTGGTTTCTGTATTGGAGGCATTAGGAACAGGTCTGCTTGCTTCATTTGTTGGATTGGCTACTGATTCTAGCTTAATTTTGAGAACTCCTTGGCTTAATCAAATTTATACCACTTTCAATTTTAATTCTCCATCTCAGTTTACTTTGTACTCTGGTTTTTTAATCGTATTAATTTCATATTTTAAAGCTTTTCTTAGCTTTAATGCTCAAAAGTATATTTTTAATTTCAGCTTTAAGCAGCAGGGAGAATTAAGCTCTAAACTTATACATCTTTACCTTAAAGCTCCATATAGCTTTCATTTAAACATAAGTAGTGCAGCAGTAATTGAAAATATTATTCAAGATACTTCTGTTTTTACTCAAGGAATACTTATTCCATTTCTTAATTCAATTAGTAATGGAGTTATTATTATTGCTTTACTATCACTCCTTATAGTTACTAATGCATCAGTAACTATATTGATTACGATAGCTTTGTTAGCTTGCTTTATTGTATTTCGACGCTTAAAAAATCGACTAAGTAAGTGGGGAAAGAATGGTTCAGATGCTAGAACAGAGATGATTCGTATTATTAACCATAGCTTGGGTGGCTTGAAAGAAATTCGCATGATTGGTTGCGAGACCTATTTTGAAAAACAACTAAAAGAACAAGCTACAAAATTTGCTGAAAATACAACTTTGGCACTTAGTTTTTATAATCTTCCAAGATATGCAATTGAGGCTCTTTTAGTAACTTTTATAGTCTTTCTTGCTTCTATGTCTTTTCTACTTACTCCAAACAATTCACAAAATTTAGTTTCAGTTTTAGGAGTTTTTGGTCTTGCTTCAATTCGCTTATTACCAGCATTGGGCAGTTTATTTTCTTCTACTAGTAGCATTCGAGCCAGTAGCTATGCTATGGATAAGCTTTTTGCAGAGTTTAAAGAATTTGAGAAATCTAACAATTCAGTGTTTCTTCATACTTCAAATAATTTTGCTGATTTAGATAATGAGATTACTAATTGCACTCAGGCTATTTCTTTTAAAAATCTAATTAAGTTAGAACAATTAGTTTATTGTTACCCTAATACGTCAACCAATGCTCTTACAGACATCGTTTTAGAAATTAAAAAAGGTAAGTCAATTGGTTTAATTGGAAAATCTGGTTCTGGAAAAACCACTTTGGTAAACGTTATTTTAGGACTGCTGATGCCTAAAAGTGGCGATGTTCTGATTGACGGAGTATCTATATATACTAATCTGCGTGGTTGGCAAAATTTAATTGGATATGTTCCTCAATCTATTTTTTTAACAGATGACACCTTAGCAAGAAACATTGCTTTTGGAGTTCCCGATGATTTAATTAACCATAGTCAACTATATAAAGCTATCTTGGCTGCTCAACTTTCCGAATTGATTGATCAACTTCCTGATGGAATTCATACTAAGGTAGGAGAAAGAGGTGTATTGCTTTCAGGTGGGCAAAGACAACGAATTGGAATTGCACGTTGTATATATCACGAGCGCGAGATATTAGTGTTTGATGAGGCAACATCTGCACTAGATCATGAAACTGAAAAGCTGGTTACAGAAGCTATTAAGAATTTAAGTGGAAAAAAAACAATGATTATCATTGCTCATCGTCTATCAACACTTGAACATTGCAATCAAATTTATGTTATGAAGAAAGGACAAATCATAAAGTCAGGAACTTACCAGGAAATTGTTTTGGGAAATCATATTTTGCCAACAAGTGAAAGTGATTATAGCAATCCTATTTAAAATGAGAGATTGACTTGGTTAAGTGTCTTTTGTCATTTATTTCCTCAGTTCATTCTAGGACTGCTGTAGGTTGTGATTATTAGTTCTTAGACATTTAAGTTTCTTGCCAATATTAGATTTGTCTATTCTCTTAAATTTAAAAAAAAGATAAAGACAGGTGAAAGTTTTACATCTTAGTACATCAGATATTGAAGGAGGTGCTGCTCGTGCTGCCTATCGACTACATCAAGGGCTACAGAATATTAGTGTAGATTCCGAAATGCTTGTTAGAGCTAAAAAAAGTTTGGATAAAACAGTAACAGACAAGCAAGATATATTAACTAAGTTAGGACCTATTGCCAGTCGATTGCCGTTGAGATTGTATCAGCAACGCGATCGCGTTATGTTTTCTCCTCAATGGGTTCCCGACTCAGTAGTAGCTAGTGTTAAATCTATTGAACCACATATAATTAATTTACATTGGATTTGTAATGGCTTTATAAAAATAGAAAATCTGGCAAAATTCAACAAACCTATTGTTTGGACACTACACGATATGTGGGTTTTTACAGGAGGATGCCATACAACAAAAGGATGTATTTTATATCAAAAACATTGCGGGAATTGTCCGCAGCTAAATAGTAAAAAAAATTGGGATTTATCTAGTTGGACATGGCAACGTAAAGCGAAATCCTGGCAAAGTTTAAATTTAACAATTGTTAGTCCTAGTAAATGGCTGGCTAATTGTGCAATGTCCAGTTCTTTGTTGCAAAGCTTCAAGATAGAAATTATTCCTCATGGTTTGAATTTAAATAGATACAAGCCGATAGAAAAAAGAGTAACACGAACTATACTAGAATTTCCCCAAGATAGGCAATTAATCGGCTTTGGTTCTGGCTCTATTAATGACCACAATAAAGGATTTAATTTACTGTACCAAGCTCTGGAAAAACTAATATCTGAAGGATTAGCAGAAAACATAGAATTGGTTATTTTTGGATCATTAAAACCTAAAGAGGCATTGGATTTAAAAATCAAAATTTATTATTTGGAGAGATTTCATGATGATGTTTCACTGTCGCTTATTTATTCATCTCTTGATGTAATGGTTGTTCCTTCATTACAAGAAGCCTTTGGGCAAACTGCTTCAGAATCTTTAGCTTGTGGAACTCCAGTGATAGCTTTTGATGCAACAGGATTAAAAGATATAATAGATCATCAGCAAAATGGTTATTTAGCAAAACCCTATGAAATTGAAGATTTAGCTAGAGGAATTGCTTGGCTACTAGAAGATAAAAATAGACACCAACAACTACGAATTAAAGCTCGTGAAAAAGCAGAAAAACAATTTAGTTTAGAATTACAAGCTAAACGTTATTTATCTCTTTATCAGCAAATTACTACCAACTAAAAAATTGCTTTAAATGTTTTTTTTATGATGAAAACTATTATTCTTTTCTAAAGAAAGGTTAAAAAAGTAAAAACTTATAAAAATGAAAAGGCAACAGAGATTATTTGGCATCGATCTGTTCAGAGGTTTAGCCATTTACGCCGTGGTGATTCAGCACACCGATCAGGGAATTTTGGTTCAACCTCTTGTTTGGTCATGGATTAAGGATTTTGCCCGCTTTGCAGTTCCTTTCTTCTTAGCTACTGCTTTTTATTTGGCCATAGACAAACTCTACCGTTCCCAAAGCCCCTATCTCCTCCCTTCAAGGCTGACTCGACTGCTAATTCCCTATAGTGTCTGGACTTTCTTTTACTTGCTCTACAAAGCTCTAAAGTGGACTGTTGCTGGTGAATCTAGCAAGATTCTTGGTCTATTCCAAGACCCTCTCTCTCTTTTCTTCTTTGGAGGAGCTGCCTTTCACCTCTACTTTCTCCCTCTGTTGGTCACGGGGACCTTGCTGCTCAAATTTTCGGAGTTTCTGATTCAGCGACAAGTTTCTTGGCGCGAATTAGCGATCGCAGGTCTGAGCAGCGTGCTGATTTATGAGATACTACTGGTTTCTAACTACGATCCAAACGGTTTCAACATTCCTTTTCAGCCTTTACTAGCAACTGCTTTCCCTTCAAGTGATTATAATCCAATTGCACGATGGGTATTGGTTGAGTTAGCCTATACTCTGCGCTGTTTGCCCTATATACTGGTGGGAATGCTCTTACTCCATCCAGATGCGCGAAATTGCTGCCTGAAATTGACAGATAGATATCCTTTCCTATGGTTATTGCTATTTTTTATCTGTAATGCCTTTGGCTCGCTAGTATTACCTCAAGCTGTCTATGAAATTGCTCGGGGCTACACGGCGTTACTTGCAGCGATCGCTCTTTCCAATTACTTAAAAGATTATGCCCCGATCGGAAATCTTGCACTCTGCTCCTTTGGAATCTATCTGGGGCATCTCTTTTTCGTTGAGATATTCCAATCGGTTGCAGTTCGAGTCGATCCCGACTACATGTATCACATTAACACCGCAACCTTAATTGCAATTTCTATTATCATTCTTCTAATTAGTTGGGGAACAACACTATTACTGATGCGTTACAAGAATCTGTCTCGTGTCATGTTTGGGTATTGATCTTGAGCTTGCGTAATACTTTGACTTTTTTTGTTAGGAGATAGTTCCTTCTGGTTGGTTATTAAAACTTTATCTCTAACGCGAGCATACCCTGTTTTACACTTAATTTAGTTGAGAATTACAAGCTAAAAAATTGCCTTAATTTAATTAATATTTATCTTTAAAAAATGCATTACTACTTGTTTTTAATTTTATTACCTATTTTGATTCAATCCTGTGTTATAGAAACCCCAATAAAATCAGTTTCTTCTGGGTTTAAATCTCAAACATCCACTGCAATAGAGCTTATAGAAATAGAAAAGATATCTCAAGAAAAAAAATTATTTCCCAGTGATATTGGCTGGATAGATGTTAAAAAAGACTTTGGTGCAAAAGGTGATGGGGTCACCGATGACACCACAGCAATAAAAAAAGCTATAGAAGCACCGTATGGAGATTATACTCGTCCTAAAATATTGTATTTTCCTGAAGGTACTTATTTAGTTAATGACACCTTACAGTTCAAAGAAAATCAATATACCTGTTGTGTAACTTTTCAAGGACAAGGTAGAAAACAAACTATTATAAAGTTACAAGATGATGCAAATGGTTTTGCTAATAAAAATCAACCAAAACCAATTATTAAAACTAACGGTGGTAACGCAGCTTTTCGTAATTTTTTCCGCGATTTAACTATCAACACAGGAAACAATAACCCTGGTGCAGTAGGAATTGACTATATTTCTAATAATCGTGGTGCAATTATCAATGTAGCTATTAAATCCGAGGATGGTAAAGGAAAAACAGGTTTATCAATGATTCGCCAGTGGCCAGGACCTAGTTTAATTAAATATCTTACAGTAGAAGGTTTTGACTATGGCATTCATACTAGACATCCAGAATACGGACTTGTATTGGAACACATCGAACTAAAAAATCAAAACATAACAGGTATTGTAAACGAAAGTAATACCTTAGCAATTAGAGCTATAAACAGTGTAAATTCTGTTCCCGTGATAGATAATAAAGACGGTTTAGTTATTGTTATAGAAGGAAACTTCCAAGGAAAGGTAAGCAATCTTGCAGCGATTGTCAATCAAGGATATCTTTATGCAAGAAATATTCAGGCTAAAGGCTATAAATCTGCAATTAAAAATATAGCCAAATCATCTATAAAAGAATATATTTCTCATTCTGTTTATAGTTTATTTAATAGCCCTCAAAAATCTCTGAATTTACCCATCGAAGAAACACCTTACGCTCATAATAATGATTTAAATAACTGGGCTAATGTTAAAGATTATCCTTCAATTCAAGCTGCCATGAATTCGGGAAAATCTACCATTTATTTTCCGATGGGACAATATCAAATCAATGAAGCAATAGAAGTGCCTGCAACAGTAAAAAGAATTTTAGGTTTTGAATCATTTATCAATTTAAATCAAAAAGACTCACAAGCAATTATTACTATTAAAGAACATAGTCAAGATCCTCTCATTATTGAAAGTTTATTGTTTGATAACACAGTAATTGAACATATCGCATCAAGAACGTTAGCAATCAAACATAGTAAATTTGGTCAAGGAAATAAACTAAGAAACTATCCCAAATCGGGAAAACTATTTCTTGAAGATATGCAAATGAATTTACAAGTAAACAAAAATAAACAGGTTTGGGCTAGACAATTAAATTCGGAAACTCTATTTGAAGGAAAAACAAAAATAACTAATTCAGGTGGTAGTTTATGGATACTAGGAATTAAAACCGAAGGAAAAGGAACTGTTATTGAAACAACCGATGGAGGCAAAACAGAATTACTAGGAACTCTAGTTTATCCTGTAGAGGAGTTTAAAAAATCAGAACAGGAACAAGCAGCTTTTGTTAATCAGGAAGCTAGTCATTCTTTAATTTATTCTGTAAGCGTTCATGGAGCAAAACGTAATTATAATATTCAGGTAGAAGAAACTAAGAAAGGAGAAACAAAAAAATTGTATTCTAAAGATGTTCGGGATCTCAAAATCCCTTTGTTTGTCGGGTATTAGGATATCAGTATAAAATAAAGTTTATTACTAAAATAGGTTTATTCTATAGGTGTTTAAAACACAAAGTAAACAAGATAAGAATTTGCCAAATAGATCAAGAACTTATAAACAAATAATGCTATTTGAGCTATCCGTGGGCGGACACTATCCAGAATATATTAGTCATTTAACCGACTATTGGGAAAAACAAGAGATAGCAGGACGATTAGACGTAGTAGTATCTCCTGATTTTTTTCAACAACATTTTGATGTAGTTAATTTAATCAAAAAATATAACTCAAAAAAAACTAAAATCATTGTTGTTGCTCTAGATGAGTTTGCAAAACTAAAACCTTTTGATACTGTTATCAGTCGTAATCTAAGAGCTTGGCAAGAATTTCAATTAATTATTAAATACGCTAAAGAATTAAAGCCAGATCACATTTTTCTACCTTACTTTGATACTAGACAACTACCAATTATTTTAGGTCAACACCTTCCTTGTACATACTCAGGGATTTACTTTCGTCCTTCATTTCATTACAAACATTTTGCCAATAATTATTCTTCAGGGAAAGATAAACTGCAACAGTGGCGAGAAAAAATAACTTTATTAATGGTCATGAGAGATAAACAACTTAAAAACCTATTTTGTCTCGATCCTTTTGTTGTTGATTATATTAATCAGATTAACAATCAACCAAAAGCAGTATATTTACCAGATCCCGTCCAGGTTTATACCAATTCAGTA
>CAYPSO010000065.1:0-1365 GCA_964413275.1 uncultured bacterium
ACTCCTTGGAAATTATTAGAAAAATTAGGAGAAAAATTTCCAGAACAATTATTAGTAAATCCCATTCTAGATTTATATTTATTAGAAAATCCTAACTTATTAGCAAAAATACCGCAAAATACTTTAATTAGTCTTGTTAAAGTTCCTCAAATACCATTCGGATTTATTTTATTTTCACTAAATAATCGAATAGAACCTAAAATATTAGAAGCTATTCTTATTAATCATTTTTGTATATGGAATCAATGGAGAAAAGATAATTTAGGAAAATATATTTTTTTTTATTTGCCTAATTTCACTGGCCTTGATTTAAGTGGTGTTGATTTAAGAAATTCTAATTTAGGAAAAGCTAATTTAACTAATACTAATTTTAAAAATGCTAAATTAGCTGACGCTACATTAACTGATGCTAATTTGAGTGGGGCTAATTTGAGTAGGGCTAATTTAAGAAATGCTGATTTGAGCGAGGCTAATTTGAGTAGAGCTAATTTAAGAGATGCTGATTTAAGAGGTGTTGAGCTAGGAGGTGCGAATTTAAGGGAAGCTGATTTAACCAATGCTAATTTGTATATTGCTAATTTGAGAGATGCTGATTTGACAGATGCTAATTTAACTAATGCTAATTTAAGCTATTCTCGTTTATATAATGCCAATTTAACTAACACTAATTTAGAGGGTGCAAATTTAGAGAATATTTATATTTAGACAAATATTTCTAATAAAAAATATTTGATATTCAAGATATATAATTAGGGTTTGCTATCCAAGCAATTAATTTGGGTTGAGATAGGGGGTTAGGGCTTAGGGAAAAAACAGCTTAAAATTTAATTTCATTATCGTTTAGATCAATTATTAGAAAAAAACAAAACAGATACTTTAACTAAAGAAGAAGAATTAGAATTAGCAGGAATTATGGAATTAAACGAAATTTTTACCTTGCTAAACGCTAAAATCATTGCACAATCAAATGACCAATAAATTTATTCCTAACTTAGTTAGAGAAAGAGCTAAATATCTTTGTGAATATTGTCATTCACCAGAAGAAGCAAGCCCTGCTTTATTCCAAATAGATCATACCTTGTTTATTGTAAAGCAATATTACAGTTATTTTGCTTCTAATTTGGCTAATCTACTTTGTAAATCTTGATTATCTTTTTTCAATTTATCCAATTCCTGTTTTAAATTATCAATTGCTTTATCTGAACCTAATTTTTTGTTCAATTTTTTAATAGCTTCCTCTGCTTTTCTTGTTACTCTACCATCGCTAGTTGATGAAGCTAAAGTCTCTAAAATACCTACTGCTTTTTGTATTTCCATTTGTTGTAATGCTGTGATTACTGCTACTTGAGTCAGGAAAAAACTCTC